>NZ_JBEXYL010000005.1:0-196917 GCF_040630895.1 Streptomyces sp. NPDC005728 | reverse complement strand
GTGCGTCCGGGGCGCGGGTACAGCGGCTTGAGGCGACGGGCGTACGGGGCGAGGACCGCGAGCACGGGGCCCGCGGCGGTATGCAGGCGGGCGAGGGCGTCCCTGGCGCTGTCGGTGAGGCGGGCGAGGGCCGGTGTGCGGGCGCTGCGCCGCCGCTGCGCCCGGCCGCCCGTGGCGGGAGGTTCCGGCGGCGGGGGTACGCGCAGCTGCATGGTGGCGTCCGCGCGGAGGGCGTCGACCTTCAGATGCAGCGTTTCGTCGTTCCTGGGCGGCTGCTGCTTCTCGGGCCGGACGTCGTCGTCCTCGCGACCGTCTGACCGCCGCGATGCCTCGGTCAAGGCTGCGTCTCCCCTCGCACTGGTCCATGCGCGCGTGGTCAGACTCGGCAGGTGGACACGGCGCACGGTCGCGGCGCTGCGAACCCCCCTGTTTCCCCTGGTCTTACGGCTCCTCGCGGCTAAGTCAAATTATCAGCGATCTTTTCAAAACCTCCACGCTAGTATCGGGCAGAAGCGAACACTCATAAAACATTGAGACACTGTGACCAGCAACACTCCGGTTAACCTGAGCGCATGCCTCGCTATGAGTACCGCTGCCGTACCTGCGGCGACACCTTCGAACTGAGCCGCCCCATGGCGGATTCCGCGGCCCCGGCCGCCTGCCCCGCGGGCCACGACGACACGGTCAAGCTGCTGTCGACGGTCGCCGTGGGCGGCAGGTCCGCCGCGCCGGCCCCGGCGCCCCGGGCGGGCGGGGGCGGCTGCTGCGGCGGGGGCGGCTGCTGCTGACCCCGGCGGTGCGGGTCAGACCTGCTGCCGGGTGGCCCGCAGGAACTCACGTGTGATGCGTTCCCCGGCCAGCACCCCGCGCTCGGGGAGAGCGCCGATCTCCGGTGCGCTCCAGCCGGCGTCCGCCAGTTCGCCGTGGCCGGGGCGCCAGCCCCGGTCGGCGGCCAGCAGCAGGTCGGCGTCGAGCAGTGAGTCCCCGGCGGCCAGGGTGAGATGGGCGCCGGTGCGCCGGGCGACCTCGCGCACGGCCGCACTCTTGGTGAGCGGCTTCGGGACGGCGTAGATCTTGCGGCCCTGGAGCGAGACCGTCCAGCCCCGGTTCTCCGCCCAGGACGCCAGCTCCTTCACCCAGTCCTCGGGCAGCAGCTCGCGTTCGACGACGAGGTAGGCGAACAGGTCCTCGGCGACCCGGTGCTTGCGCACCCAGACGGGGTCGGCGGTGGCCATCAGGTGCTCGCGGATCTCCTCCAGCGGCGCGCACTCGTCGGCGAGCCGCGCCTGCACCCCCGCGTGCCAGTCCTGGTCGGTGACGCCGTCGACCAGCAGATGCCCGCCGTTGGCGCAGATCGCGTACGCCGGCTGCGGCCCGGGCAGGTTGATGCGCTGGTACTGCTTGCGGGTCCGGGTCGTGGTCGGCACGAAGACGGCCGTGTCACCGAGTTCGGTCAGCAGCTGGGCCGCCGTCTCGGTCATGTAGGACAGCGGCTTGCTCTCGTGCACCTCGACGCACAGCAGCCGGGGCGCCCGCGGGTCCGGCATGGTCAGCGCCAGGGCCGCCGCGGAGTAGATCAGGGTCCGGTCGAGGTCACTCGCCACCAGTACCGGCATCAGACGTTCACCGCCCTGCCGTCGGCGCCCGTGGCGCCCCGGGTGTACTGGGGGTGGATCAGACCGACGCAGGTGTACGGCAGTTCGCCGACCTCCTCCACCGGGACTCCTCTCTGTTCGGCGAGCAGCCGTACGTGATCGAGGTCGGCGCCCGCACCGGCCTTGGCGAGAATCCTCCAGGGCACCCGGCGCAGCAGCACCCGGGTGGTCTCACCGACGCCGGGCTTGACCAGGTTGACGTCGTGGATGCCGTACTCCTCACTGATCCGCTCGACAGCCTGCCAGCCCGCCCAGGTCGGGGCGCGGTCCGCCGCCATCAGCTCCTTGGCGGCCGCGTCGACGGCGTCGGCGACCTCCGGGAAGCGGGCGGAGACGGCGTCGAGGAAGGCGACGGAGACATCGGCGCCGGCGAGTTCGCGGTAGAACTTCGCGCCGTGGAAGTCGTGCGGACCGACCAGGTCCGCGCGCAGGACCGTGCGCGAGATCAGGCCGGAGACGGTCGAGTTGAGGCAGGCGGACGGTATGAGGAAGTCCTCGCGGGTGCCGTAGGTGCGCACGCAGGAACCCGGGTCGGCGAGTACGGCGATCTCCGGGTCGAAGCCGGTGACGCCCTCCTTCTCCTCGAACTCCTCGACGGCCTGGGCGAGTTCGCGGGTGATGGCACCCTTGCCGGTCCAGCCGTCGACGAACACGACGTCCCGGGGGTCGTGGTGGGCGGCGAGCCAGCGCAGGGCGTTGGCGTCGATGCCGCGGCCGCGGACGATCGAGACGGCGTAGTGCGGGAGGTCGAGACCGTGCCGGAACGCGGCCCAGCGGCGCATGAGCACGCCGACCGGGGTGCCCGCGCGGGCCAGGGACACCAGCACCGGTCGGGGCGCCCGCTCGGCGAGGACGGTCTCGGTCACGACGCCGACGGCCTGCGCGATCCGGGCGGCCGAGGCGTCCAGGGCCGCGTGGAACAGCTCCTGGTACTGCTCGCTGGGCTGGTACTCGACCGGAAGCGACTCGGCGTAGTGGGCGCCGCCGCTCTGGATGGCCTCCTCCCGCTCCTCGGTCGGCGCCTCAAGGGTCACGTCCGAGAGGTCCTGGAGCAGCCAGCCGACCTCTTCGGGGGCGTACGAGGAGAAGGCGGGGCCGCGGAGGGGCTCGGGCAGCATGGCCGGCCTTTCGGGGAAGGAGAGGGGCTCGGGGACGTACGACGGGACGACCGCGAGCAGGACGTGCGGGGTGTGGGCGGCGAGGCGGGCCGGCAGACCCTCCGGGGCGTGCAGTGCCGGGGTGTCGGCGACGGAGTCGACCACGGCCACGACCGCGTCGAAACCGGCGCCCGCGACGTTGTAGGCGTAGCGCTCGCCGGGTCCGTCGGCCGGGTCGTCGTGGGCCGGGAAGACCAGGCGGGTGCGTATCGCGTAGCCGGGGTCGTCGACCGCGAGGACCGGCGAGCGGGTGGTGGTGGAGAAGCGCACCTCGGCGGGGATCACCTGCTCCAGTTCGCGGGCGATCCGCAGCGGGGCGTACATCAGCTCCTCGAAGCCGAGCACGAGCACCCGCCGGGCGCCGGCGGGCAGCGCCTCGGCGACCCGGGCGGTCATGGTGGGCAGCGCGGCCTCCAGGCGGGCGCGGTGGGCGGGCGTGAAGCCGTGCCGGCCGCCGTCGGGGAGGCCGGCGGGCCAGTGGAGGTCGACGCGGGTGATCCGGCCGTACGACGGCTCCGGCGTCTCCTGGACCCTCTCGTACCGGGCGACGAGCTGCTGTCCCTTCTCCAGCACGCCCTCCGGCAGCCGTACGGTCCCGGAGGCGGCGGCGACGAGGTCCACCCGGGCGCCGATCCCGGCGGCGAACCGCTCCAGGCGGGCGCTGTCCTCGGCGGAGCGCATGTCGACCAGGGCGACCACCACGTACCGCCGGCGCGGATAGCGCTCGTGCAGGTCACGGATGGTGTTGAGGATCGTGTTGCCGGTGGAGAACTCGTCGTCGACCAGCACCAGCGGGCCGTCGCCGGCCAGCAGGGCGGGGTCTTCGGGGAGCAGCAGATGGGAGGTGGCGTGGGAGTGGGACTCCTCGAAGCCGCCCGCCCGGGCGACCCCGGGCACCGGGCGGCGCGTGGAGTGCAGGTACGGGGCGAGGCCCAGGCCGTCGGCGACCGCGTGGCCGAGGCCGGTGGCGGTCTCCGCGTAGCCGAGGACGACCGCCGAGGCCGCCGCCGTCTCGCCGAGCAGCTCGCGGACCCGGCGGCCCAGGCGGACGCCGTGGCCGTAGACCACGGACGGCGCCTGCGGCACGTGCTTGCCGAGCACCTGGGAGACGAGCAGGTGGGCCCGCTTGGGGTTGCGGCGCAGCGCAAGCCCCAGCAGGGCGTCGAGCCCGTCGTCGCCCTCCAGTGCGACCCCGAGTCGCTCGGCGACCCAGCTGCCGGACCAGACCCCGTCGTTCACTGCGTTCTTCATGCGTTCCTTGGGTTGGGAAGGGTCAGCCGGTTATTCCGGCGGCGAGCAGCTCCACGAAGCCGACGTCCTCGCCCGCCACGCCGAAGACTTCGGCACGCAGCAGGGTCCGCTCGGCCCAGGCGCGGTGCGGCTTCACTTCGTTCATCTTGTTCGTGTAGGCCGACCGGAGTACACCCCCGCCGCCGCGTTCCGGTCGCAGGATGTCCTGGGCGTCGCTGAATTCCTCGTGGCTGACCACGGACAGCGCGTGCACGGGAAGGACGTGGGAGGGGTGGATGCAGGTCTTGCCGAGCAGGCCGTTGGCCTGGTCGAGGGAGATCTCCCGCAGCAGCCCGTCCATCGCGTGCTCGATGAGCTTCTCGCGCAGCTCGGCGGCCTGCACCTCAAGGAAGGGGCTCCGCCGCAGCTGCGGCTTGAACATGCGCTCGGGGACCCGGAAGTACTCCCAGACCGGCCCGGTGACGGTGAAGCCGGTGCCGTCGGCCCGGCCCAGCATGTTGACCACGTCGGCGATCACGGAGGCGACGATCTGGACGTCGTAGGCGGTCATGTCGGGGGCTCGGCGCAGCCCGTACGAGGAGCAGAAGTCGGTGACGCCGAGGCGCAGGGCCAGCACGCGGTCGCGGAACTTGTCGACCGCGCGGGCGATGCCCTCCAGGGTGTCCACGCGGGACTCGCGGTACAGCAGCTCGGGGGATTCCAGGACGGGCATGGCGAACAGCCGGCGGCCGCTCTCGGCCTCGGCCGAGGCCAGGGCCTCCAGGAACGGGATGCCGCGCTCCTCGGTGAACTTCGGCATCACGAAGCCGGACAGCAGCCGCACGGAGGCGCCGAGCCGGCGTACGAGGTCCGGGATCTGCTCGGGGACGCGCACCCGGATGAACAGCAGGGGCGGCTCCGCTCCCGCACGGGAGTCGAGGTCGGCGAACTGCCGGACGAGGTTCTCCTCGCCCGCCGCGACGTCCGCGTCGTCGATCGAGTCCTCCAGGCACAGCACCATCGAGACCACGCCGTTGCCGGCCTGCTTGACGATGTCGTCGGCGAGCCGCGGCCGGGTGGCCGGGCTGTACAGCGTGGCCCCCAGGGCCGCGGAGAGCAGCCGGGCCGGCGAGTCAGCGGTGAACGCGCACGGCTCCTGGTGGAAGAGGCGCTGCCGCACCTCAGGGGCAATGTGCCCGAAATGACGCATGGGACTCCTCGGTGCGCAAGCCGAGCTGGGGATTCGGTAAGGGGTGGCCGGTAATAGTACGTAGGGACCCATGTCGTGGGTTCCCCCCGGGCATGAATTTCCGGTAACTCGCCCGTGTCGGCACCTACACCCCCCGCATTGTCGTGGCCAGGACCGAGAAGGCAGGATGACCGCATGACGCACGCGATGCTGAAGGGATCGAACATCCCGCTGGAGGCCACCACGGTGCGCGCCGTGCTGCGCTGGACGCCCGGGCAGGGAGTCCCGGACGTGGACGCCTCGGCGCTGCTGCTGGGTACCGACGGCCGTGTGCGCTCCGACGAGGACTTCGTCTTCTACAACCAGCCCCGGCACCCCTCGGGCCAGGTCTGGCGGCTGGGCAAGAAGCGGGTCACCGAGGGCCTGACCGACACGATCCAGTCAGATCTCTCCGGCGTCGAGCCCGGCGTCGGCCGCATCCTGCTGGTCGCCTCCGCGGACGGTGAGTCCTTCGACCGTGTCCCGGCCCTGTGCATCCTGCTGTACGACGCCGCCGTCGCCGACGGCGAGCCGCTGGCCCACTTCGAGATCAAGCCGGAGACCGGCGCGGAGACGGCCCTGATCTGCGGCGAGCTGTACCGCCGCGGGGAGGGCTGGAAGTTCCGCGCGCTGGGCGAGGGCTACTCGAACGGCCTCAAGGGTCTCGCCACGGACTTCGGTATCTCGGTGGACGAGTCGGAGGCGGAGGAGGAGCACCAGGCCCCGCCGGAGACCACCTCCCAGCCCCTGCCGCCCGAGCAGCCGACGGCGGTCCCGCCCCAGTCGGCGTACGGCTACCCCCAGCCGACGTCCTCGCAGCAGCCCGCCTACGGCTACCCGCAGCCGGCCTCGGCTCAGCCCGCGTACGGCTATCCCCAGTCCCAGCCTGCGCCGGCGGCCCTCCTGGACCCGAACTTCCGCCTGCCGCCGCAGGGACCTCAGTTCGTCGGACGCTAGAGGGCAGCCCCACCACCGGCTACTTGTCCACCTTCGACTTGTAACCCCGCCCCCAGGTCAGGCCCCACCCGTACAACCGGTCCAGCTCCCCCTGGAACCCGTACACGAACTTCACCTCGCGCCGGACGACCAGCTCCCCCTTCACGTTCTCGATCATCACGACCGCACACGATCGAGCCTGAGGATGCCGCTCGTCCAGGCCTATCTCGATACGAGGCCCATTGCTGGGGTAAAGAGTCACGACCGCGTGCGTCCGGTCGAAGGCCGGTGTCTGGTCGTAGATGTACACGAAGACCAGCAGCCGTTTGATCGCGTCCCGGTGGTCCAGGTTGACGTACATCGTCTCGCCGGACGCCGACCCGAACCGGTCGTCCCCGCTGAGCTTGATGTACGGCGGCGCGTTGACGTCGCCGAGGTAGCCGCCGAGCGGCTGGACGACTCCCTTGGTGCCGTCGGCCAGCTCGTACAGACAGCCCAGGTCGAGGTCGACGTTGACCATGCTCTGCCCGTGCCCGAGCACCTCCGGCGGCTTGAGCGCCTTGAAGGGGTGCCGGAAGAGGCTGGTGCGCTGGTTGCCGTCGAAGTCGGAGGTGCGCATCCGCCAGGCCAGGTTGATGCGCAGATGGCCGGTGGCCGCGTCCTGCTTGGTGAGCGACACCTGCTGGTGCCGCCTGGTCAGTTCGATCGCGTTGCTCGCGGCGCTGCCCGAGTCGAACTCGGCACGGCCGCCCCGCAGGCCGTCGAAGAACCCCATTCCCGCCCCCAGGTACTCGTCCCGACGCCGTCGGGGCGGCCGACCACGTCGGCCGCCCCGAACAGAGCGTTCCTCACAGCGTGGGGTGTCACACCCCCGAGGAGACCTCGGCCTTCTCGTCGGAGCCCTCCCCGGCGGCCGCCAGAGCGCGGTTGCGGCGGACGGAGGACCAGAAGGACCAGGCGATCAGGACGACGCCGACGAGACCGGTGATGACCTCGTTGATCTGGTACTGGATGGTGATCATGAGGAGCACGGCCAGGGCGCCGATCGCGTAGTGGGCGCCGTGCTCCAGGTAGACGTAGTCGTCGAGGGTGCCCTGGCGGACGAGGTAGACGGTCAGCGAACGGACGTACATCGCGCCGATACCGAGGCCCAGCGCCATCAGGACGATGTCGTTGGTGATGGCGAAGGCGCCGATCACACCGTCGAACGAGAAGGAGGCATCCAGGACCTCGAGGTAGAGGAACATGAAGAACGCGGCCTGGCCGGCCAGGACCACCGCCGGACGCTTCTTCCCGGTGCGGGCGGCCTCTTCCTCCTCCTCGTGCTCGCGCTCCTCCTCTTCCTCCAGCTTGTCCTCGAAGTAGCCGGAGAGACCGCCGACGATCATGTACGTGATCAGGCCGGCGATACCGGAGATCAGGACCGTCTGTGCCTTGTCGACGTGGGCGCCGCCGTGCTGGTGGGCGTGGGTGGCGAAGGTGAAGGAGGTGATGAGCAGGACGATCAGGGCGATGCAGACCGACAGCATGTCGACCTTGCCGAGCTTGGCCAGCGGCCGCTCGATCCAGCGCAGCCACTGGATGTCCCGGTCCTCGAAGATGAAGTCGAGGAAGATCATCAGCAGGAACATGCCACCGAAGGCGGCGATCGCCGGGTGGGCGTCGGTGACCAGCTCCTGGTAGTGGTCCTTGTTGTTGAGCGCGAGGTCGACGGCCTCGATCGGGCCCAGCTTGGCGCTGATCGCGACGATGACGACGGGGAAGACCAGCCGCATGCCGAAGACCGCGATGAGCACGCCGACCGTGAGGAAGATCTTCTGCCAGAAGGCGTTCATCTTCTTCAGGATTCCGGCGTTGACCACCGCGTTGTCGAACGACAGCGAGATCTCGAGGATGGAGAGGATCGCCACGATGCCGAAGGCCTCCCACCCCCCGTAGAAGACCGCAGCGACCAGGCCGAGCGCGGTAATCGCGAACGACCAGCCGAAGGTTTTCAGAAGCACTGGCTACCCAATCCTGTAGGTACGGGTCTCCCCCGCGCCGTACTCAGCTTTACGAAACATTGACTCCGAAGTCTAGAGCGATGCCCCGCAGCCCCGACGCGTACCCCTGACCGACCGCACGGAACTTCCATTCGCCCTGGTAGCGGTACAGCTCGCCGAAGATCATGGCGGTTTCGGTGGAGGCGTCCTCGCTGAGGTCGTAGCGGGCCAGCTCCTGGCCGTCGGCCTGGTTGACCACGCGGATGAAGGCGTTGGAGACCTGGCCGAAGGTCTGGCCGCGCTCGTCGGCCAGGTGGATCGAGACGGGGAAGATGACCTTCTCGCACTGGAGCGGGACCTTCGCCAGGTCCACCAGGATCGATTCGTCGTCGCCCTCGCCCTCACCGGTGAGGTTGTCACCGGTGTGCTCGACCGAACCGTCGGGGCTCGTGAGCTGGTTGTAGAACACGAACCAGTCGTCGCCCAGCACCCGGTTCCCTGCGCCGCACAGCAGCGCGCTGGCGTCCAGGTCGAAGGGGGCGCCGGTGGTGGAGCGCGCATCCCAGCCGAGACCGATCATGACGTTGGTGAGGTTCGGTGCGGCCTTGGAAAGGGAGACGTTGCCTCCCTTGGCGAGCGTGACGCCCATGATGCTGGTCCTCCCCTAGTGGTGCTTCCCTGGTTTTCCTGCGCGTCCGGCGCCGCCCGTAAACGGTGCGGCGCCGGACATACGGGCGTCGGAACCCTGCCGGGATCAGACGTTGACGCCGAAGTCCTGGGCGATGCCGCGCAGGCCGGAGGCGTACCCCTGGCCGATGGCGCGGAACTTCCACTCCGCGCCGTGGCGGTACAGCTCGCCGAAGACCATGGCGGTCTCGGTGGAGGCGTCCTCGCTCAGGTCGTAGCGGGCGATCTCCTGCTCGCCCGCCTGGTTGACGACGCGGATGAACGCGTTGCGGACCTGGCCGAAGGACTGCTGGCGGTTCTCGGCGTCGTAGATCGACACCGGGAAGACGATCTTCTCGACGTCGGCCGGGACGCCGGCCAGGTTGACCTTGATCTGTTCGTCGTCGCCCTCGCCCTCACCGGTGATGTTGTCACCGGTGTGCTCGACCGAGCCGTCGGGGCTCTTGAGGTTGTTGAAGAAGACGAAGTGCTGGTCGCTCGCGACCTTGCCGGCGGTGTTCAGCAGCAGTGCGCTCGCGTCGAGGTCGAAGTCGGTGCCGGTCGTGGTGCGCACGTCCCAGCCCAGACCGATGATGACGGCGGTCAGGCCCGGGGCCTCCTTCGTCAGCGATACGTTGCCGCCCTTGCTGAGGCTGACTCCCACGGGTCCTCCATGTGGTGTCCAGGGGCGGGGAGCCCCGTCGTGCTTCGGATATGGGATCAACGTGCCGATCCTAGTGACGGGTTCCCGCCCCTCGCAGACCCTGAACCCGGCACCTCACAGGTGTCGGCCCGCAGGCCGGCTCACAGGGTGTCGAGCGCCTTCACGTAGTCGTCCAGGTCGCGTGCGTCCGGCAGGCCGTTGACCACGGTCCACCGCACGACGCCCTCCTTGTCGATGATGAAGGTGCCCCGGACGGCACAGCCCTTGTCCTCGTCGAAGACGCCGTACGCGCGCGAGACGTTGCCGTGCGGCCAGAAGTCGGAGACCAGCGGGTACTCCAGGCCCTCCTGCTCGGCGAAGACGCGCAGGGTGTGGATGGAGTCGTTGGAGACGGCGAGCAGCTGGGTGTCGCGGTCCGCGAACTTCGGCAGGTTGTCGCGCAGCTCGCACAGCTCGCCGGTGCACACGCCGGTGAAGGCGAAGGGGTAGAAGAGCAGCACCACGTTCTTCTCGCCGCGGAAGTCGGAGAGCTTCACGGTGCGGCCGTGGTTGTCCTTGAGCTCGAAGTCGGGCGCCTTGTCGCCGACCTGGATCGCCATCGTCCTGCTTCCCTTCGGTGGGCTGTTCGGGTGAGAGCGGAGCAAACGCTCGGAACCACCCTACGCAGCGATCACCGCAAGCCGATGGGCGGACCGGTGGGTACCGGTCCGCCCATGGGTGCGCTCAGCGCAGGGTCACTTCTTGGCCTTGGCGGACTTCGGCGTCAGCAGGCGGGTGCCGTTCCACTCCTTGCCCGCACTGATGCTCTTGGTCTGCGACAGACCCGCGGTCGTCGCCGCCTCGCCGATGTCGCTGGGCTCGACGTAGCCGTCACGCCCCGTCTTCGGCGTCAGCAGCAGGATCGAGCCACCCTCATCCATGTACGCGATGGAATCCACCAGCGCATCCGTGAGGTCGCCGTCTTCATCTCGGAACCAGAGCACCACGGCGTCCGCGACGTCGTCGTAGTCCTCGTCCACGAGTTCGCTGCCGATGAGTTCCTCGATGGCCTCACGGAGCTCCTGATCGACGTCGTCGTCGTAGCCGATCTCCTGGACCACCATGTCGGGCTGGAAACCCAGCCTGACGGCCAGGTTCGTCTCCGCGTGGTCCGCGGTCGCGCTCACGGGTTGCCTCCTGATCATGTTGCGTAAATGTCTTCCAGCCACGCGCGTGCGCGAAGCATTGGCCGTAGTCCACACGGACGGGGCGGATCGCGCAAGTACCCGGCCGTTCAGACCGCCGAAACGGTGACGATCCCGGCCGTGTCGCCGCAACTCCCGGCACCGTATCCGGATCCATCGTGGCTCACATCACACCGATGTGCCCGCTTTGCGCCGTTCGGAATCATCCGGCAATGCGGACCTCGAACAAGTTTGCCAAGTCCATCACACCCCGGGCGTATCGTTGCGTTTTGACCGGACCCATGCCTCGGTTACCTAACGGTAGAGATGACGTAGGCGGTCCCGAGGTACACGATGGGGATCGGTGTAGGCACGAGTAAAAAAGTGGCCCTCTGACAGGTAAGGAACAGCGTGGCTTCCGGATCCGATCGCAATCCGATCATCATTGGCGGCCTTCCGAGTCAGGTTCCTGACTTCGATCCCGAAGAGACCCAGGAGTGGCTCGACTCCCTCGACGCCGCCGTGGACGAGCGCGGCCGGGAGCGGGCCCGCTATCTCATGCTCCGCCTGATCGAGCGGGCCCGCGAGAAGCGCGTGGCCGTGCCCGAGATGCGCAGCACGGACTACGTCAACACGATCCCCACCCGCGCCGAGCCCTTCTTCCCCGGCAACGAGGAGATCGAGCGCAGGATCCTCAACGCGACCCGCTGGAACGCGGCCGTGATGGTCTCGCGCGCCCAGCGCCCCGGCATCGGCGTCGGCGGCCACATCGCCACCTTCGCCTCCTCGGCCTCCCTGTACGACGTGGGCTTCAACCACTTCTTCCGCGGCAAGGACGAGGGCGACGGCGGCGACCAGGTCTTCTTCCAGGGCCACGCCTCCCCGGGCATCTACGCGCGCGCCTACCTGCTCGACCGGCTCACCGAGCAGCAGCTCGACGGCTTCCGTCAGGAGAAGTCGAAGTACCCGGACGGACTGTCCAGCTACCCGCACCCGCGCTCGATGCCGGACTTCTGGGAGTTCCCGACGGTCTCCATGGGCCTCGGCCCGCTCGGCGCGATCTACCAGGCGCGGATGAACCGCTACATGCAGGCGCGCGACATCGCCGACACCTCCAAGTCGCACGTGTGGGCCTTCCTCGGCGACGGCGAGATGGACGAGCCGGAGTCGCTCGGCCAGCTGAGCATCGCCGCGCGCGAGGGCCTGGACAACCTGACCTTCGTGGTCAACTGCAACCTGCAGCGCCTGGACGGCCCGGTGCGCGGCAACGGCAAGATCATCCAGGAGCTGGAGTCGGTCTTCCGGGGCGCCGGCTGGAACGTGATCAAGCTGGTCTGGGACCGCACCTGGGACCCGCTGCTCGCCCAGGACCGCGACGGCGTGCTGGTCAACAAGATGAACACGACCCCCGACGGCCAGTTCCAGACGTACGCCACCGAGTCCGGTGCCTACATCCGGCAGCACTTCTTCGGTGACGACCACCGGCTGCGCGCGATGGTCGAGAACATGACCGACGACCAGATCCTGCACCTGGGCCGCGGCGGTCACGACCACCGCAAGATCTACGCGGCGTTCAAGGCGGCCAAGGAGCACAAGGGCCAGCCGACGGTCATCCTGGCGAAGACGATCAAGGGCTGGACGCTGGGCCCGAACTTCGAGGGCCGCAACGCCACGCACCAGATGAAGAAGCTGACGGTCGCCGACCTCAAGGGCTTCCGGGACCGCCTGCACCTGCCGATCTCCGACAAGGAGCTGGAGTCCGGCGTGCCGCCGTACTACCACCCGGGCCGGAACTCGGACGAGCTCCAGTACATGCACGACCGGCGCAAGGGGCTCGGCGGGTACGTACCGACCCGCGTCGTGCGCTCCCAGCCGCTCGCGCTGCCGGACGACAAGACGTACGCGAGCGTGAAGAAGGGCTCGGGTCAGCAGTCCATCGCCACGACGATGGCCTTCGTCCGTCTCCTCAAGGACCTCATGCGGGACAAGGAGATCGGCAGGCGCTTCGTGCTGATCGCGCCGGACGAGTACCGCACGTTCGGCATGGACTCCTTCTTCCCGAGCGCGAAGATCTACAACCCGCTCGGCCAGCAGTACGAGGCGGTCGACCGCGACCTGCTGCTCGCGTACAAGGAGTCGCCGACCGGTCAGATGCTGCACGACGGCATCTCGGAGGCGGGCTGCACGGCGTCGCTGATCGCCGCGGGTTCGGCGTACGCGACACACGGCGAACCGCTCATCCCCGTCTACGTCTTCTACTCGATGTTCGGTTTCCAGCGCACCGGCGACCAGTTCTGGCAGATGGCCGACCAGCTGTCGCGCGGCTTCGTGCTGGGCGCGACCGCAGGTCGTACGACCCTGACCGGGGAGGGGCTCCAGCACGCGGACGGCCACTCGCAGCTGCTCGCCTCGACCAACCCGGCGTGCGTGGCGTACGACCCGGCGTACGCGTACGAGATCGCGCACATCGTGCAGGACGGCCTGCGCCGGATGTACGGCGGCGACGCCGAGCACCCGCACGGCGAGGACGTCTTCTACTACCTCACCGTGTACAACGAGCCCATCCAGCACCCGGCCGAGCCGGCCGACGTGGACGTCGAGGGCATCCTCAGGGGCATCCACCGGATCAGCGCGGGCACGGGCGGTGCCGTCCCGGCGCAGATCATGGCGTCCGGTGTCGCGGTGCCGTGGGCGCTGGAGGCGCAGCGGATCCTCGGCGAGGAGTGGAACGTGAAGGCCGACGTGTGGTCGGCGACCTCCTGGAACGAGCTGCGGCGCGAGGCCGTGGCCGTGGAGCAGCACAATCTGCTGCACCCGGAGGAGGAGCAGCGGGTGCCGTACGTGACGCAGAAGCTGAGCGGTGCCGAGGGGCCGTTCGTGGCGGTGTCCGACTGGATGCGATCGGTTCCCGACCAGATCGCACGGTGGGTGCCGGGGACGTACCAGTCCCTCGGCGCGGACGGCTTCGGCTTCGCGGACACCCGTGGCGCCGCCCGCCGGTTCTTCCACATCGACGCGCAGTCGATCGTGGTGGCGGTGCTGACCGAGCTGGCGCGGGAGGGCAAGGTCGACCGGTCCGTACTGAAGCAGGCCATCGACCGGTACCAGCTGCTGGACGTGTCGGCCGCCGATCCGGGTGCGGCGGGCGGCGACGCATAGCGCAGCCGGGTCGGGCGGCCGAGGGCGGTGGGGGTTCGAGTCTCCACCGCCCTTACGGTTTCTTTACGATGCGGACATGGAGCAACAGTCGGCACAGGCGCAGTGGGAGCGGCGCACCCAACGGCCCCTGCTGGCGCTGGCCGTGGCCTTCGCGGTCGCGTATGCCGTACCGATCGTGGACAGTTCCGCGGGGCACTCGCTGACGGCCGTGTGCACGGTGGTGGAGTGGGTGGTGTGGGGGGCGTTCGCCGCGGACTACCTGATACGGCTGGCGCTCACGCCCCGGCGCAGGGAGTTCGTCCGGACGCACTGGCTGGACCTGGGCGCGGTGGTGCTGCCGATCCTGCAGCCGCTCAGGCTGCTGCGGCTGGTGTCCACACTGCTGCTGGTGGGGCGGCGGGCACGGATGGCTCCGCAGATCAGACTGACGACGTATGTCGTGGGCTCGGTGGTCGGCCTGCTGATGTTCGGGTCGCTCGCGGTGCTGTCGGTGGAGCGGGACTCGCCGGACGGGAACATCCGGACACTGGGTGATGCGGTGTGGTGGTCGTTCACGACGATGACGACCGTGGGGTACGGGGACCACGCGCCGACGACCGGGCTGGGCCGGATGATCGCCGTCGGGCTGATGCTGTCCGGGATCGCGCTGCTGGGTGTCGTCACCGCGAACATCGCCGCCTGGTTCATCTCCCGCTTCGAGAAGGACGACGTGGAGGAGCGGCGGCAGACGGAGGCGATTGCTTCTCTGGCCGAGGAGGTCCGGTTGCTGCGGGCGGAAGTGGCCCGGTTGGCCGCTCACGAAGAGCAACGGCGTTGAGTCGCTCGACCGGAGCCGCCGGAGGCGCGCGCAGCCCCCTCCGCAGCGCGCGCCGCGGCCCCGTGGTCCCCGCATGCCCTGCGGAGGACTTGACCCACTGTGACCTGCGGCGCGCGCCGAAGGCGAGGAATCTTTAGCGGAGTCACCCTGATAGGGGAACTCCCGCCGGAAGGGGCCTCGGATGTGGCCGACTCCCGCGCCGGACTCGGCGTTCTGACCCCGCTCGGTGAGGAGCGCGACGAAGACGGCGACCGCAGCCACGCCGCGACCAGCGAGCAAGGCTCATGCCGGAGATGAACGTGTCGTGGGCGACGGAGCCGATCTTCGCGACGACCGCCTCCGGGGTGCCCTTGGCGACCGGGCCATGTCGCCGGCAAGGAGGACGTGGCCTTCGCCGTCCAGGACATGGCGGAGGCCCACTTCGTGACGGCCGTGCGGGAACGGCCGCCGCACGAGGCCCCGATGGAGACGCTGCGGCAGCCGGTGCCGGAGGGCTGGGACGGGCTGAGCGAGGCCATCGAAACGGTCGTACCGGTCGAGCGGCACCTGCGCATGTACGGGACCATCGAGTCGACGCCCGCCCTGCTCGCCGCCCATCTGCCGCGCTCCGCCGCCACGGAGGAGACCATCGCCCGGCTGCTCGCCGAACGGGAGGGCGTCGACGTGGACACCGACCCGCGTCCGCGGCTGGCCGTGGCGGTCTTCGGCGGGGTGATAAGGGTCACCGAACGGCAGTGGAGCACGGGCGAGGACTTCAGTCCGGAGGCCATCCGCGCACTCACCGCTTCGTACCTCGATCAGGTGGGATCGGCACTCACGGGGCACTGGCGCACCACCTGAGGAGACTTCGGGTCGTTCGACAGTCACGAAACGTGATCCCTGTCACTCGGTTACCCCGAGACCCTGTCGTTCTCCTAGTGTGTCCTCCCAGTGACTTCCTTCGACACCTCCCCGCAACTCAACGTCTGGCGCGCACTGCTCGCGCTTGCCGTGGTTTTCGTGATGCTCGCGACCACCGGCTGGACCGCCCTGCGCACCCACCGGGAGTCGACCGCCCTGCAGGCCTCGATCGCCAAGTGGGACCACGGCAGCATCCACGGACACCACCTGCCGGACGCCGAGGCCGGCCCCGTACGGCTCGCCCGCTTCTTCGCCTCGCTCACCCCGCACGAGCAGGACCGTCTCGCCCACCGCTACCCCCTCGCGGTCGGCAACATGAACGGCGCCCCCGTCTCGCTGCGCTACCGCGCCAACCACATCGCACTGGATCAGGCGCGCAAGGTCGAGAAGAAGCGCATGCACGACAGCCGGCTCAGCACGGTCGGGCAGCAGGAAGCCGGGCGCCGTATGCACCGCTACGAGTCGCTGCTGAGCCCCGACCGGCACATCCTCGCCTTCGACCCCGAGGGCTCGGGCCGGATCGCCGAGGTGTTCGGGAACCTCCCCGAGGCCGAGCGGATCTCCGTCGTCGTCCCCGGCGTCGACACCGACCTGCTCACCTTCCAGCGGACGAACCGCAGGTACACCGCCCCGGTCGGCATGGCCGGCGCCCTGTACGCGGCCGAGCGGGAGCAGCGCCCGGGGACGCGTACGGCGGTGATCGCCTGGGCCGACTACACCACGCCGGCCGGGCTCGGGGTGGACGCGGCCACCGCGATGCGCGCCGAGGACGGCGCCGTCCGGCTGAACGCGCTGCTGGCCGCCCTGCCCGGCTCGGCGCCGGTGTCGATGTTCTGCCACAGCTACGGCTCGGTGCTCTGCGGCGTCGCCGCACACGGCATGCCGCGCCGGGTGACCGACATAGCAGTGGCCGCGAGCCCCGGTATGCGCGCCGGCAAGGCCTCCCACCTGGGCACCTCGGCCCGGGTGTGGGCGATGCGGGACGCCACCGACTGGGTGCAGGACGTGCCGTACCTGGAGGTCGGCGGCCTGGGCCACGGGGCGGACCCGGTGTCCTCGGCGTTCGGGGCGCGGGTGCTCTCGGCCCGGGACGCACAGGGGCACAGCGGCTATTTCCAGCCGGGCACCGACAGCCTGCGCAACCTCGCCGACGTCGGGGTGGGCGCCTACGACGAGGTGACCTGTGCCCACGAGAACGATGCGTGCCTGGCCGGTCTGCCCCGCACGAACACGGCCGGACGCGCGTAGAAACAGCAGGAAGTGCGGTCTGCGCGGGTGGCGACGGAGGAGCACGTGCCGCATACGATGAGCCGCATGGGTGACGTACTGGCGGGATTTCATGCCGTCTGGGAGTTCGAGTCCGACTCCGTGCTCATCCGCTACGAACGGGGGATTCGCACACCGAAGCTGTTCCAGGCGCTCGGCGAACGACGGATCGCGCTGTCCGCGCTCGAGGAGGTGACCCTCACCCCGGGCAAACGCGGCACCGTCGCCCTGCGGCTGCGGCTGCGCCCCGGCGCCGACCCGCTGCTGGAGGCGGCGGCCGGGCAGCTGCGCGAGGGCTCCGACCCGTACCGGCTGGTGCTGCCGGCCGAGCGGTCGACGCTCGCCGAGTACTACGCCGACGAGCTGAAGGGACAGCTGACCGAGTCCGGGTCCGGGCCCGCGGACCGGTACCTGGTGACCGCGCCCGAGGCGCCGCTGCAGTTCAAGGCGTACGACGGGAAGGCGTCCTTCGACGGGACGACCGTGCAGTTCCGCTGGTCCTGGACGGGGGCGTCCTCGGCGAAGTGGAAGGCCGGGGACCAGAGCTTCGCGGTCGCCGACCTCAGCGGGGTGGAGTGGCGCTCGCCGGAGGTCTTCGAGGGACATCTGCGGCTGCTGCCCCGCGAGAACGGCTCCGCCCGGCCCGCGCAGCCGGACCAGGATCCGGCGGCCGTCGTCTTCGGGCTCGGGTACGGGCCGGTGCACGAGTCGCTGCCCTTCGCGGCGGCCGTGCTGGAGGCCGTGCGCACGCGCGGGCCGGTACCGGCGGTACCGGCCCCGGCGCGTCGGGATCCCGCCGACATCGCCGAGCGGATCCGCCACCTCGGGGAGCTGCACCAGGCGGGGCTGGTGACGGACGAGGAGTTCTCCTCGAAGAAGGCCGAGCTGCTGGCCGAGCTGTGACGTCGCCGGCCGGGCTGTGGCGTTGCCGCCGGGCTGTGACTAGCGGACCGCGCTCCCCCGCCCGTAGAAGCTGATCTTCCGGTCCAGGACCGCAAGGGTGTCGTGCAGTTCCGCGATCCTGGCCAGGACGTCCCGGCGGGTCGACTCCAGCAGCGCCTGCCGCTCCCCGTAGGTCTCCTCGCCCACCCGCACCAGCTCCGCGTACCGGACCATGTCCGCGACCGGCATGCCCGTCAGGCGCAGCTTGGTCACGAAGTCCAGCCAGTCCAGGTCGCGGTTGCTGTAGCGGCGCTGGCCGGTGTGCGAGCGGTCGATGTGCGGCATCAGGCCGATGCGCTCGTACCAGCGCAGCGTGTGCGCGGTCAGGCCGGTGAACGCGACGACCTCGCTGATCGTGTAGCGGTCCTGGCCGTCGGGGCGGGGATGACGCCGGGGTGGCGCGGAGCAGATGTCGGTGGGGGTGGCCTGCTCGGTGTCCGCTGGCGTCGTCTGCATCACCGTCATGACCCCACGCTATGGCCTTGGAGTGCACTCGAAGCAAGCGGAACCCGGTAAGAAATCCGCGCGACGGGGCCGGGCGGGGTCGTTAGCGTGCGGGGCATGAGTCTCGTACGCCGTGCCGTGGCCGAGGACGCGCCGGAAGTGCTGCGCCTGCGCCAGGTGATGATCGATTCGATGGCCGACGCCGACCGTTCCACCGGCTGGCACGAGGAGTCCCTCCCGGGGTTGCGCGTCCGGCTGGACGAGCCGGACGGGGACTTCGTGGCCTTCGTCGTGGACCACCCGGAGCGGCCGGGGGCGCTGGCCGCGCTGGTGGCCGGGACGGTCGACTACCGGATCGGGAAGGCGGGCGATCCGTTCGGGACGGTCGGGTTCGTCTTCAGCGTCGCCACCGACCCGGGCACGCGCCGCCGGGGGTACGCGCGCGCATGCATGGACACGCTGCTGGAGTGGTTCCGCGAGCGCGGCGCCGGCCGCGTCCACCTCACCGCGTCCGCCGAGGCCGCACCGCTCTACGCCGAGCTGGGCTTCCGGCCCAAGCCCGACCCTTTGATGGAACTCAGGCTCTGAGCACCTAGGCTCGACTGCATGTCGCTGAAGAGCCTCGCGCTGATCGAGAACTGGCCGGTCCCCACCGCGGCCGCGGGTGTCGTACGGGCCGACGGGACCGTCCTCGGGACCCATGGGCCCGTCGGCCACCGCTTCCCGCTGGCCTCGGTGACCAAGCCGCTGGCGGCGTACGCGGCGCTGGTCGCGTACGAGGAGGGCGCCGTCGAGCTGGACGAGCCGGCCGGGCCGCCCGGGTCCACCGTCCGTCATCTGCTCGCGCACACCTCCGGGCTGGCCTTCGACGAGCACCGGGTGACGGCTCCCGCCGGGGAACGGCGGCTGTACTCCAACGCGGGGTTCGAGCAGCTCGGGGATCACATCGCCAAGGCGACGGACATTGCGTTCGGCGAGTATCTGCGGCAGGCGGTGCTGGCTCCGCTGGGCATGACGCAGACCTCGCTCGACGGGTCCCCCGCCAAGGACGGTGCGTCGACGGTGGAGGACCTGCTGCGGTTCGTGGCGGAGGTGCAGGCGCCGCGGCTGCTGGATCCGCGTACGGTCGCCGAGGCGATGACCGTCCAGTACCCCGGGACGAAGGGTGTGCTCCCCGGCTACGGCCACCAGAACCCGAACGACTGGGGGCTGGGCTTCGAGATCCGGGACTCCAAGTCGCCCCACTGGACGGGCAGTTCGTCGTCCCCGCGCACCTTCGGACACTTCGGCCAGTCCGGAACGTTCCTGTGGATCGACCCGGACGCGGGCGTGGCGGCCGTCGCCCTGGCGGACCGCGCGTTCGGCCCCTGGGCGACCGAGGTGTGGCCGGCGTTCACGGACGCGGTGCTGGCGGAGGTGCGGGGCAGCCGCTGATCGTCTTCCGATAGCCTCCCCCTGCACGTTGACAGCACAGGCACAGACATTCGGGGGAAGCGATGGGCGGGGTTCAACCCGACGGGCAGTTCCGGCCGTTGGAGAGCGGCGATCCGCAGACGGTGGCGAGCTACCGGCTGGTGGCACGGCTCGGCTCGGGCGGCATGGGCACGGTGTACCTGTCGTACACGCCGGGCGGGCATCCGATCGCCCTCAAGACGATACGTCCCGAACTGAGCGAGGACCCCGAGTTCCGCCGCAGGTTCCGGCAGGAGGTCCAGGCCGCGCAGCGCGTGCAGGGTCTCTACACCGCGCCGGTCATCGACTACGACACCGAGGGCGAACGGCCGTGGCTGGCCACCGCCTATGTGCCCGGCCCCTCGCTGGCGGCGGCCGTCGCCGAGCACGGCCCGCTTCCGGTGCCGACGCTCCTGCTGCTGGTCGCGGGCGTGGCGGAGGCGCTGTCGGTCATCCACGGCGCGGGCATCGTGCACCGCGACCTGAAGCCCTCCAACGTGCTGCTGGCCACCGACGGGCCCCGGGTCATCGACTTCGGCATCGCGCGTGCCGCCGACGCCACGGCCCTCACCGGCACCGGCGTCTCCATCGGCACCCCGGCCTTCATGTCGCCGGAGCAGGCTGCCGGCAAGGAGATCACGCCCGCCTCGGACGTCTTCGCGCTCGGGCAGGTCGCCGCGTACGCGGCCCGTGGCGCCGGCGCGTACGGCGACGGGCCCTCGCACGCCGTGCTGTACCGGATCGTGCACGAGGAACCCGACCTCACCGGCCTGCCCGACCAACTCCGTTTCGTCGCCCGCTGTCTGGCGAAGGACCCGGCGGACCGCCCCTCGCCGTCGGAGGTCATCGCCCTGTGCCAGGAGGCGTCGCCCGGCGGCCTGCGCCAGTCCGGCGAGTGGCTGCCGGAGGCGATCGGCACGCAGATCACCCGACGGGTCTCGGCGTCCGCCGCGCTGGCGGCCCAGCCCGCGGCCCCGCCCCTGACGCCGCCGCCCACGGCTCCCGTGACCCAGCCCGTCACGCCGCCGCCCACAGCTCCCGTGACCCAGCCCGTCACGGCGGCGATCCCGGCACCTCCGCCGACGGCCCCCGTGACCCGGCTCGACCAGCCGGCTCCGCACGCCATGCCGACGGTCGCGGCGCCGCACACGCCGGCCGCGCCGGTGTACAGCCGGCCGACCGTGCCCCCGGCTCCCTTCCCGGCCGCTGCGCACGCTCCCTGGCCCGGTGCACAGCCGCAGCCGCAGGCACCGCGCAGGAGCCGGGCGGGTGTGATCACCGCGGTCATCGCGGCGGCGCTGCTGGTAGGCGTGGGCGGCGCCGTGTACCTGAGCAAGGCCGGCGGCGACACGAAGGACGACGCCAAGGGAAACTCCGCGAAGAACTCCGGTTCCGGCTCCGATTCCCCTTCCGGTTCCGGTTCCGGCTCCGGATCGGCCGCTGATGCGAGCGGCCCCTCGACGCGGCCCGACCCCAAGCCGGTCGCCTTCAAGGGCATCAACATCCCGATCGACTACTACGTGCGGTTCGCGGACTCGCCGCCCAAGCCGCTGTACGACGAGACCGGCGCCCGGTACGTCGACGACGCGGATCTCTTCTACGAGACCAACGGCTTCGGCGACGAGAAGATCCTCGGCAGCAGCGGCGAGAAGCTCGTCCTGCTGAACAACGCGCAGCAGGGCTCGCTCGCCACCTGCCGGGCGGAGACCCGGTACGCCGAGGAGGCCAAGCTCTCCCAGCTGTCCAGGGGTTCGGAACTCTGCGTGCACACCAAGTCCGGTCACATCGCCCTGGTCACCTTCGAGGGCACGGCCCCGAAATCCGACCCGAGCGACTACATGACGGTGGACATCACGGTGTGGCGCAACGCCGAAGAGCCCGCCCAGGAGCAGTGAGCGGTACGGCGCCGCTCACTGTGACAGTTCCCACAGCAGCAGCTCCGCCGCCGTGGTGCCCTCCGCCTCCAGGTCCTTCGCCCCGGTGATCCGTGCCGCGTCACCGGGACGCAGTTCCTCGCCCGCCAGCCGTACCTCCCCGCGCACCACGTGCACGTACACGAACGCGGCGTCCGGCACCGCGGTACGCTCCCCCGCCTCCAGGCGGCGCACATGGAGCAGCGCGCCCGCCTCCGGGACCGCGTACGGCGTGGAGTCGGCGATGCCGGGGACGATCCCGTACGACGGGTCGCCGCCCGGCTCCAGGGGCGCCAGCCACATCTGCAGGAAGGTCAGCGGGGACGTGCCGTCGTTGCGTTCCACGTGACGGACGCCCGCTGCCGCACTGAGGTGCTGGACGTCTCCGGGGCGGACCCGGGTCTCGTGGCCTGCGGAGTCGCGGTGGGTCAGCTCGCCCTCGACCACCCAGGTGACGATCTCCGTGTGGCTGTGCGGGTGCTCGTCGAAGCCTGCGCCCGGGGCGAGCCGCTCCTCGTTGCAGGCGATCACCGCGCCGAAGCGCAGGTTCTCGGGGTCGTAGTGCGGGCCGAAGGAGAAGGCGTGGCGGGAATCGATCCCGGCCTCCGGATCGCCTCCGGGGTAGCGCTCGTCGGCGCGCCGTACGTCCATCACGGGCACCACCGTAGACCGCGCGCGGACGGCACCGCGGACCGCCACGAGCCCCGCGGCGCAGCCGTCCCCGACCCCGGCGGCGCATGCTCCCGTCCGGATAAGGCAGTCTTGTCCCCGTGCCCGAACCCGAATCCCGTCACAGCGAACCCGCAGTACACGAGGTCCACCAGCACTCCGCGACCCTGAAGCGGCTGGAGAAGTCCTCCGGGAGCCTCGCCGCGCAGGCCATCGCACGCATGGACGAGACCCTGCCGTGGTACCGGGCCATGCCTCCGGAGAACCGTTCCTGGATCGGGCTCGTGGCCCAGGCGGGCATCGCCGCCTTCACCGAGTGGTTCCGGCACCCGGACGCGCCCCAGGCGATCTCCACGGACGTCTTCGGGACGGCACCCCGTGAGCTGACCCGGGCCATCACGCTGCGGCAGACCGTGGAGATGGTGCGGACCACCATCGAGGTCATGGAGAGCGCCATCGACGAGGTGGCGGCTCCGGGGGACGAGAGCGTGCTGCGCGAGGCCCTGCTCGTGTACGCCCGTGAGATCGCCTTCGCCACCGCCCAGGTCTACGCCCAGGCCGCCGAGGCACGCGGTGCCTGGGACGCGCGCCTGGAGTCCCTGGTCGTGAACGCGGTGCTCAGCGGGGAGGCCGACGAGGGTGCGGTGAGCCGGGCCGCCGCGCTCGGCTGGAACTCGCCGGAGCATGTGTGCGTCGTGCTCGGGACCGCGCCCGACGGGGACAGCGAGCTGACCGTCGAGGCCATCCGTCGGGCCTCGCGTCATGCCAAGGTGCAGGTACTCACGGGGGTGCTCGGGGACCGGCTCGTCGTCATCGCCGGTGGCAGCACGAATCCGCTCGCGGTCGCCAAGTCGCTGATCGGGCCGTTCGCCGCGGGGCCGGTCGTCGCCGGGCCCGTCGTACCCGATCTGCAGGCCGCGACGCGGTCCGCGCAGGCCGCCGCGGCCGGGCTGAAGGCGTGTTCCGCCTGGCAGGACGCGCCGCGGCCGGTACTGGCGGACGATCTGCTGCCGGAGCGTGCCATCGCGGGCGATCCGGGCGCGCGCGAGCAGTTGGTGGAGGAGATCTACAGACCGCTGGAGGAGGCTGGGTCGGCTCTCCTGGAAACCCTGAGTGTCTACCTGGAGCAGGCGAGCAGTCTCGAGGGCGCGGCCCGGATGCTCTTCGTTCACCCGAACACCGTGCGCTACCGGCTCCGACGTGTGACAGATGTCACCGGCTGGTCGCCGTCGGATGTACGATCCGCGTTCACACTGCGGATCGCTCTGATCCTGGGGCGTCTCGCCGATGGAGACACCCAGCCCTAGCCTTTTGTCGAGGGCCCACAAAAGGCCCCCGTGTTCTTCGTCCCTGTCCTCACGGGCGGCCGTGGCCGTCCCCAAGAGAGAGTGTGAGAGTGCTCGTACTCGTCGCTCCCGGCCAGGGCGCCCAGACGCCCGGCTTCCTGACTCCTTGGCTCGACCTCCCCGGTGCCGCGGACCGCGTCGCCGCATGGTCGGACGCCATCGGACTGGACCTGCTCCACTACGGCACCCAGGCCGACGCGGACGCCATCCGCGACACCGCGGTGGCGCAGCCGCTGCTGGTCGCCGCCGGGATCCTGTCCGCCGCGGCACTCGGTGACATTGCCGACCTCGCTCCCGGCGCCGTCGCCGGCCACAGCGTCGGTGAGTTCACCGCGGCCGCCTTCGCGGGCGTCCTGGACGACACCGCCGCGCTCGGCCTCGTCCGCAGGCGGGGTCTGGCCATGGCCGACGCCGCCGCGATCACCGAGACCGGCATGTCGGCGCTGCTCGGCGGCGACCCCGAGGTCTCCGTCGCGCACCTGGAGAAGCTGGGCCTGACCCCGGCGAACATCAACGGCGCGGGCCAGATCGTCGCCGCCGGCACGCTGGAGCAGCTCGCCGCGCTGAACGAGGACAAGCCCGAGGGTGTCCGCAAGGTCGTGCCGCTCAAGGTCGCCGGCGCCTTCCACACCCACCACATGGCCCCCGCCGTCGAGACGCTGGCCGAGGCCGCCGCTGAGCTGGTGCCCGGCGACCCGTTGGTCACCTACGTCTCCAACAAGGACGGCCGGGCCGTCGCCACCGGCGCGGAGGTGCTGGAGCGGCTGGTCGGCCAGGTCGCCAACCCCGTGCGCTGGGACCTGTGCATGGAGACGTTCAAGGAGCTGGGCGTCACCGCGCTCGTCGAGGTGTGCCCGGGCGGCACGCTGACCGGCCTGGCCAAGCGGGCCCTGCCGGGCGTCAAGACGCTGGCCCTGAAGACCCCCGACGACCTCGACGCGGCCCGCGAGCTCATCGCCGCTGTGTCCGATCCTGCTGCTGCCGCAGCGGGCGCCGACGCCTGACGCCTAAGGAGCCGTACCGATCATGGCGAAGATCAAGCCCAGCAAGGGCGCCCCGTACGCGCGCATCCTCGGTGTCGGCGGCTACCGGCCGACCCGGGTCGTGCCGAACGAGGTGATCCTGGAGAAGATCGACTCGTCCGACGAGTGGATCCGTTCGCGCTCCGGCATCGAGACCCGGCACTGGGCGGGCCCCGAGGAGACGGTCGCCGCGATGTCCGTCGAGGCCGCCGGCAAGGCGATCGCCGACGCGGGCATCGGCGCCGAGCAGATCGGTGCCGTGGTCGTCTCGACCGTCTCGCACTTCAGCCAGACGCCGGCCGTCGCCACCGAGATCGCCGACAAGCTGGGCACCGACAAGGCCGCCGCCTTCGACATCTCGGCGGGCTGCGCGGGCTTCGGCTACGGCCTCACGCTCGCCAAGGGCATGGTGGTGGAAGGTTCCGCCGAGTACGTGCTCGTCATCGGCGTGGAGCGGCTGAGCGACCTGACCGACCTGGAGGACCGGGCCACGGCCTTCCTGTTCGGTGACGGTGCCGGCGCGGTCGTGGTCGGCCCCTCCCAGGAGCCGGCGATCGGCCCGACCGTGTGGGGCTCCGAGGGCGACAAGTCCGAGACCATCAAGCAGACCGTCCCGTGGGACCGGTTCCGGATCGGCGACGTGTCCGAGCTGCCCCTGGACAGCGAGGGCAACATCAAGTTCCCTGCGATCACGCAGGAGGGCCAGGCGGTGTTCCGCTGGGCCGTGTTCGAGATGGCGAAGGTCGCCCAGCAGGCGCTGGAGGCGGCCGGAATCACCCCGGACGACCTGGACGTCTTCATTCCGCACCAGGCCAACGTGCGGATCATCGACTCGATGGTGAAGACGCTGAAGCTGCCGGAGCACGTCACGGTCGCCCGTGACATCCGCACCACCGGCAACACCTCGGCCGCCTCGATCCCGCTCGCGATGGAGCGGCTCCTGGCGACCGGGGAGGCGAAGAGCGGCGACACCGCGCTCGTCATCGGATTCGGGGCGGGTCTCGTCTACGCCGCCACGGTCGTTACCCTCCCCTAGGCACTCCGTGCCGGATCACGCGATCCGGTACGGGAGCCGCACCACCCCGCCGCTCACGCGGCGGGCGCCACAAACCGTCTGGAATATCGAAGAAGGAGCGCCTGACATGGCCGCCACCCAGGAAGAGATCGTCGCCGGTCTCGCTGAAATCGTGAACGAGATCGCCGGCATCCCGGTTGAGGACGTCCAGGTGGACAAGTCCTTCACCGACGACCTGGACGTCGACTCGCTGTCCATGGTCGAGGTCGTCGTCGCCGCCGAGGAGCGCTTCGACGTGAAGATCCCGGACGAGGACGTCAAGAACCTCAAGACCGTCGGTGACGCCACCGACTACATCCTCAAGCACCAGGCCTGAGCCACCCCTTAGGCCCTCAGGCTGCGAGGCCCCGCCACCCGGCGGTGGCGCCGTATGAATCCCGTATCCGTTGGAGAAAGAATTCCCGTGAGCCCGACCAATCGCACCGTGGTCGTCACCGGTATCGGCGCAACCACACCGCTGGGTGGCGACGCAGCCTCGTTCTGGGAGGCCCTCGTCGCCGGCACGTCCGGCGTCAGCCTTCTCGAGCAGGAATGGGCGGCCGAGCTGCCGGTCCGTATCGCCGCGCAGATCGCCGTCGAGCCGGGTGAGATCATCCCCCGCCCGCAGGCCCGCAAGCTGGACCGGTCCGCGCAGTTCGCGCTGATCGCCGCTCAGGAGGCCTGGAAGGACGCCGGTTTCACCGCCAAGGCCGGTGAGGACGCGTCCGTGAACCCCGACCGTATGGGTGCGGTCATCGCCTCCGGTATCGGCGGTGTGACGACGCTCCTCGACCAGTACGACGTGCTCAAGGAGAAGGGCGTACGCCGTGTCTCCCCGCACACCGTGCCGATGCTGATGCCCAACTCCCCGGCGGCCAACGTCGGTATCGAGCTGGGTGCCCGCGCCGGTGTGCACACCCCGGTCTCGGCCTGCGCCTCGGGCGCGGAGGCCATCGGGTACGCGATCGAGATGATCCGCACCGGGCGTGCGGACGTGGTCGTGGCCGGTGGTACCGAGGCCGCCATCCACCCGCTTCCCATCGCCGCGTTCGGCAACATGATGGCGATGTCCAAGAACAACGACGACCCGCAGGGCGCCTCGCGTCCCTACGACGCCGGCCGTGACGGCTTCGTGCTCGGCGAGGGCGCCGGTGTGATCGTCCTGGAGTCCGAGGAGCACGCGAAGGCCCGCGGTGCCCGGATCTACGCGGAGGCGGTCGGCCAGGGCATCTCCGCCGACAGCCACCACATCACGCAGCCCGAGCCGTCCGGCAACGGCATCGCGCACGCGCTGCAGAACCTGCTGGACAACACCGACCTCAAGCCGGCCGAGATCGTGCACGTCAACGCTCACGCCACGTCCACGCCGCAGGGCGACGTGGCCGAGATCAAGGCGCTGCGGAAGGTGTTCGGCGACGACGTCGACCACATGGCGATCTCCGCGACCAAGTCGATGACGGGTCACCTGCTGGGCGGTGCCGGCGGTATCGAGACCGTCGCGTCGATCCTGGCGCTGGTGAACCGGACGGCTCCGCCGACGATCAACGTGGAGAACCTCGACCCCGAGGTGAACGCGGACGTGGTGGTCGGTGAAGCCCGTCAGCTGCCCGAGGGCCGTATCGCCGCGCTGAACGACTCGTTCGGCTTCGGTGGGCACAACGTCGTCCTGGCGTTCCGCACCCTCTGAGAACGTGAATGAAGGGCCCCCACCAGCTGGTGGGGGCCCTTCTTCGTACGCGTGCTCAGACCACCTGGTGCAGCCAGCGCACCGGTGCTCCCTCTCCCGCATAGCGGAACGGCTCCAGTTCGTCGTCCCACGGCTTGCCCAGCAGCTTGGAGAGTTCCGCTTCCAGGTCGGTCTCTCCTCGCCGGCTGCGGAGGAGGGCCGCGCGCAGGCGGTCCTCGGGGATGAGGATGTCGCCGTGGATGCCGGTGACGGCGTGGAAGATGCCGAGGTCGGGGGTGCAGCTGTAGCGCTCGCCCTCGGCGGTGGGACAAGGCTCGGCGGTGACCTCGAAGCGCAGCAGGTGCCAGCCGCGCAGCGCGGAGGCGAGCTTGGAGGCCGTACCGACCTCGCCCTGCCAGGAGAACTCCGAACGCCAGGTGCCGGGGGCCGCGGGCTGCCGGATCCAGTCCAGGCTGACGCGCGTACCGAGCACCCCGGCAACGGCCCACTCGACGTGCGGGCACAGCGCGCGCGGCGCGGAGTGCACGTACAGAACTCCACGTGTCGTCACCGGAACCTCCGGGCAGAGCGGGACATCTTGCGGACTGGCTGGGCGGCTGTGGCACGACGGCCGCGTTGATGGCGAGGCTACCCTGCGGCGGCGCAAGGAGTGTGACGTACCGTCGCTCCCGGTGCCAGGAAACCCCCGCCATTCACCCAGGGGGACGCTTGTACGGGGGTGAGCCGTTCCCAGGTCCCCGGCCGGGAACTCCCGCGCGTTGTTATGGGAGGGAGCACTGCACGTCGAGCGAGGGGATCAGCAGGGATGCGGAAGCGAAGCCACCGAGCGCGGGTCGCCCTCGCCGTCGTGACGG
Organism: Streptomyces sp. NPDC005728; assembly: GCF_040630895.1. Taxonomy (NCBI): domain Bacteria; kingdom Bacillati; phylum Actinomycetota; class Actinomycetes; order Kitasatosporales; family Streptomycetaceae; genus Streptomyces; species Streptomyces sp. NPDC005728. Next base: position 168,711 of record NZ_JBEXYL010000005.1, on the reverse strand, counting down.
CGGCCGTGCTGAGCACGGCGGGGTGCGATGCCTTCGGTGGCGGCGGCGGTACGAAGGACTCCGGGGCGGGCGTGTCCCGTCCTTCGGCCAGGCCGGCGCCGGTGTGGGACCGCAGCCCGGATTCGATCGCCGCGGTGGGCGACTCCATCACCCGCGGATTCGACGCGTGCGCGGTGCTCTCCGACTGCCCCGAGGTGTCGTGGGCGACGGGCAGCGACGCCAAGGTCGACAGCCTGGCGGTGCGGCTGCTGGGGGTGACGGGGGCGGCGGAGCGCAGCTGGAACTTCGCGGTGACCGGCGCCCGGATGTCCGATCTGCCGGAGCAGGTGGCGCAGGCGGCCACCCGGGGCCCCGCGTTGGTGACGGTGATGATCGGGGCGAACGACGCGTGCCGTTCGTCGGCCCGGGCGATGACGTCGGTGGCCTCCTTCCGCGCGGACTTCGAGGAGTCGCTGGCCACCCTGCGCGCGGCGCAGCCGAAGTCGCAGGTGTACGTGGCGAGCGTGCCGAATCTGAAGCGGCTGTGGTCGCAGGGCCGCTCCAGTGCGCTGGGCAAGGAGGTGTGGAAGCTGGGTGTCTGCCCGTCGATGCTGGGCGACGCGGACGACCTGACCAGCGCGGCCACGCGGCGCCGGGAGAAGGTGCAGCAGCGGGTGGAGGCGTACAACGCGGTGCTGAAGGACGTGTGCGCCAAGGACCGCCGCTGCCGTTTCGACCGGAACGCGGTCTTCGACTACCGCTTCGACACGGAACAGCTCAGCCACTGGGACTGGTTCCACCCGGGCCGAGGCGGCCAGGCCCGGCTCGCCGAGATCGCCTACCGCACGGTCACGGCAGAGAGGCCGTGACCTAGGGTTTCCCACATGAGCGAACTCTTCGGCACACTTTCCGACGGCACCCCGGTGCACCGCTGGACGCTGGAGCGTGCCGGGGTGCGGGTGCGGGTGCTGTCGTACGGCGGGATCGTGCAGTCGGTCGAGATCCCGGACCGATGGGGATCCCCCCGCTCGAGCGAAGCCGAGAGTGGGGGAGGGCGGGCAGCGAACGTGGTGCTGGGGTTCCCCGGGCTCGACGGCTATGTGCGGCACCCGGAGCCGTATCTCGGCGCACTGGTCGGCCGGTACGCCAACCGCATCGCGGGCGGCAGCTTCTCCCTGGACGGCCGGGCGTACACGCTGGCGCGCAACAGCGGTCCCAACTCGCTGCACGGCGGGGAGCGGGGCTTCGACAAGCGGGTGTGGGAGGTCGCGCCGCTGGAGCACGGGCTGCGGCTGAGCCGGGTGAGCCCGCACGGCGAGGAGGGGTTCCCGGGCCGTCTCGACGTGACGGCGACGTACACGCTGGATGCGTCCGGTGCGCTGCGGATCGCCTACGAGGCGGTCACGGACGCGCCGACCGTGGTCAACCTCACCAACCACACGTACTGGAACCTGAGCGGCTCCGGCAACGCGGGCGGCCATGAGCTGCGGCTCGCCGCCTCCCGGTACACCCCGGTGGACCCGGACCTGATCCCCGACGGAGCGCCGGCGGACGTGTCCGGCTCCCGCTTCGACTTCCGTACGGCCCGCACGGCCGGCTCCGGCTACGACCACAACTTCGTGCTGGACAAGGGCGTGACCGGGACGCCCGAGGAGGTGGCGGAGCTGTACGACCCGGCGTCCGGGCGGGTGCTCACGGTGGCCACGACCGAGCCTGGCCTCCAGCTCTACACCGCCGACCACCTGGCGGACCCCTTCGCCCCCGGTGACGGCATCGCCCTGGAGACCCAGCACTTCCCGGACTCCCCCAACCGCCCGGACTTCCCGAGCACCGCGCTGCGCCCGGGGCAGGTCTTCCGCTCGGAGACGGTGTACGGCTTCTCGGTCCGCTAGGGCCTGCGGACGCCACGAGCCCCGGTCCAGGGGTCAGGTCCTGGACCGGGGCTGTTCGTGGGGGGCTTGTCCCGGATCAGACGTTAATCGGCGCGGTCAGCCTGCGGTCCGCGATCGAGCGGCCGGCGGTGATCTCGTACGAACCCTTCACAAACGCCCACGACTTCGCCGTGTCGTCCCAGGCCTCGAAGGTGCGGCGGGGCAGTTCGACGGTCACCTCGACGCTCTCGCCGGGGCCGGCCTCGGCGCCCGCGAATCCGGCCAGCCGACGTGCCGGGCGCTCGGCGTCAGGGCCGGCCGGGGAGACGTAGACCTGGACGACCTCACGGCCGGGCCGCTCGCCGGTGTTGCGCAGGCGGATACGGGCGGTGGTGCCGTCGACGTGGAGGGACTCGTAGGTCCAGTCGGTGTAGCCGAGACCGTGTCCGAAGGGGTACGACGGGGTCCGGCCGGCCCGCTCCCAGGCCCGGTAGCCGATGAACACGTCCTCGATGTAAGGCAGTTCTCCGTCGACGGGGACGACCTGGGAGACGGGGGCGTCCGCGAGGGAGCCCCAGGTGGTGGGGAGCCGGCCGCCGGGCTCGTGGGCGCCGGTCAGCACGTCGGCGAGGGCTGCGCCGCCCTCCTGGCCGGGGAACCAGGTCAGCAGCACGGCGGCGACCTCGTCGCGCCAGGGCAGTTCGACCGGGGAGCCGGAGTTGACGACCACGACGGTGTTCGGGTTGGCGGCGGCGACGGCGCGGACCAGGTCGTCCTGGCGGCCGGGCAGGCGGAGGTCGGTGCGGTCGAAGCCCTCGGACTCGACGCGGTCGGTGGTGGCGACCATGACGACGGCCGTGTCGGCGGCGCGGGCGGCCAGGGCGGCCTCGGCGATCAGCTCGTCGGCATCGCGCTGCGGGGCGGCGTGGGCGAGGGCGAGGGCGACGACCTTCATGGGGATGTCGTCGTCGGGGAGCCGGACGACGTGGGTGAGGGAGACGTCGACGGTTTCGCCCGCGGTGAGTTCGGCCTGGGCGCGGGGTGCGGGAGCGGCGAAGAAGGACTCGAAGGGGTCGTCCCGGCCGGGGAGCTGGACGTCGTCGTAGTACGTCGTCCCGTCGATGGTGAGCGTGAAGGCGCCCATGCCCTTGATGCCGAAGGTGTGCGGGCCGGACTCGCGCGGGGTGAAGGTGCCGGTCAGCTCGACCGTGTGGAGGGTGTCGTGGGTGACGCCTTCGGGGAGGTCGGAGCCCATCCACTGGATCTGGCCGTTCGGTGCGGAGCCGGTGCCGATGACGTTGCCGGCGGCGTCGCGGCAGACCGCGCGGAGCGCGAAGCCCTGGCCGGCGACGGCGAGTTCGGTGGCCGGGTCGGCGCCGACGGCGTAGATGAGGGCGCCTTCGGGGAGGGCGGCGGTGAGGCCGTCGAGCGGGGAGACGATCCGGGCGGGGAAGACGGTGGCGGAGCCGCCGCCGAGGACGCGGGCGTCGCGGGCGGCGGCGCCGATCAGGGCCACGGTGCCGTGCGGCCCGAGCGGCAGGGTGCCCCGCTCGTTGCGCACGAGGACGAAGGAGCGGCGGGCGATCTCGCGGGCCAGGGCCTCGCCGTCGACCGGCGCGGGCGGCTCGGCGACGACCGGGTCGGCGCCGTCCAGGATGCCGACGCGGGCCGCGAGGCGCAGCACCCGGCGCACGGCCGCGTCGACGGTGGCCTCGGCCACCTCGCCGGCCCGGACGGCCCGGGCCAGGGCTTGGCCGTAGACGGTCCGGGGGCCGGGCATGGCGACGTCGAGGCCGCCCTCGACGGCGCCGACGGTGTCGCGGGCGGCCATCCAGTCGGAGACGTTGAAGCCGTCGAAGCCCCATTCGCCGCGCAGGACTTCGTTGACCAGGTAGTGGTGTTCGGTCATGGTCGTGCCGTTGACCGTGTTGTAGGCGGTCATGATTCCCCAGGGGCGGGCGTTCGCGACGATCGCCTCGAAGGGGGCCAGGTACAGCTCGCGCAACGCGCGTTCGGAGACCAGGTTGTTCACGGTGAAGCGGTCGGTCTCGGCGTCGTTGGCGACGAAGTGCTTGACGGTGGTGCCGACGCCGCCGGACTGGACGCCGGTCACATAGCCGGAGCCGATCTCGCCGGTCAGGTACGGGTCCTCGCTGTAGGCCTCGAAGTGGCGGCCGCCGAGCGGGGAGCGGTGCAGGTTGACGGTGGGGGCGAGCAGGACGTGGACGCCCTTGCGGCGGGCCTCCTGGGCGAGCAGGACGCCTGCCCGGCGGGCGAGTGCGGGGTCCCAGGTGGCGGCGAGCGCGGTCGGCGAGGGCAGGGCGACGGAGGGGTCGTCGGCGGTCCAGCGCACGCCGCGGACGCCGATCGGGCCGTCGGACATGACGAGGGACTTCAGGCCGATCTCCGGCAGGGCGGGCAGGGTCCACGTGTCCTGGCCGGCCAGCAGCCGCGCCTTGGCGTCGAGGCCGAGCCGCTTGAGCGCGGCCTCCACGACCGCCTCGCGGGCCTGGTCTGCGTGTGCCTTGTCCGTCTTCACCACGGCGGTACCTCCTCGTTGAAGTTCCCTGGGGCCCTCTCATCCTGCATCCCGCCACCTGTAGAGCGGTAGGTTTCGTTATCTTGCCGTTATATCGAGTGAAGGGGGATGTCGTACGGTGACGTCATGAACGCGAGGGCCAGGAGCGAGGAGCGGCGCGCGGAGATCGTGGGCGCGGCCCTGGAGGTGATCGCCGAACGCGGTTACCGGGGAGCGAGCCTGGCCGCCGTGGCCGAGCGGGTCGGGCTGACCCAGCAGGGGCTGCTGCACCACTTCCCGACCAAGGACGCCCTGCTGGTGGCCGTCCTCCAGGAGCGGGACCGATGGGACGCGGTGCCGGACACACAGTGGCGGGTCGACCTGCTGGCCTCGCTGGTCGAGTACAACGCGATGCGCCCGGCCATCATCCAGACCTTCTCGGCACTCCTCGGCGAGAGCGTGACCGAAGGGCACCCGGCGCGCGGCTACTTCACCGAGCGCTACGACAGGGTCCGCGCGAGCATGGCGGCGGTGCTGCGCGCCGAGTACGGCGACCACCTGCCGGGCGGCCTCACCCCGGAGCGCACGGCGCCGCTGCTCGTCGCGGTGATGGACGGTCTCCAGTACCAGTGGCTGCTGGACCCGGAGTCGGTCGACATGCCGGGCGCGTTCCGGGACTTCCTGCGGCTGCTGGGCGAGCCCGTGGAGTGAGGGTCACTGGTCCCAGGCGTAGGCGAGGGCCTTGGCGGCCAGGCACACGAGGGCGAGCGCGAGGGCCCACGCGTACGCTCCGGCGGCGTACAGCGCCACCACACCCAGGCCGAACCAGAGCGACTCGAAGACGCCCCGGGCCGCGCCCTGGAGCCTGAACCTCGCCTTCGACGCTCCGAACAGCCCCCACACCTCACCGAGGAGGGCCGTCCCGAAGACGGCTGTCAGAAGGCCGCTGGTGCCGCCACGCTCGTAGCCCCAGTACCAGACGGCCCCCAGGACGCCGAGCGTCAGCAGGAGTTCGACGCCGAGGTTCACGGCCTTCACTGTCTTCACGCGCGGCAGTATCACCTGCCGCGCAGCCGCCCCGCACCATGGCGTAGACCACTCACCTCACGCGATACTTCCGCCGTCCCCGCACCACGCGCCCCACAGCGACGGAAGGACCCGAACTCCCGTGACCTCGCTCCGCATACGGACCGCCGTCCTCGGCATGACCCTGCTGGCCGGCCTGTCGGCACCCACCACGACGGCCACTGCCGCCGGTACGGCCCCCTCCCCCACCGTCGAGGAACAGCGGCTCGACCGCACCGTGCCGCAGGAGATCCTCTCGCGGTCCGGATTCGACGACGTGGCACCGGACTTCACCCGGGAGCTGACGAGCGCCCGTTCCTACGCACAGGCCCACCGCATCGTCGTACGCGAAGGATCGGCGCTGTGGCGGCGGGCCGTGGCGCGGGCGCAGGGGCGAGGGCCGACGGGCGGCGACCTGAGCCGGGACGACGACCGGCCGCTGTACTGGGCGCGTCTGGGCATGACCAGGGAAGTGCATACCTGGCAGCCGGAGTTCCCGCTGGCCGACGGCCAACGCTCAGCCCTGCTGGACCAGTTGGAGCGCACCTCCCGCGGCCAGACGGACATCCGCTATCCCGGGCAGCGCTCGCACCTCAGGCGCGTGCTCCTCACCGGCTTCGACCCCTTCACCCTCGACCGGGACATCCGTATCTCCAACCCGTCCGGGGCGAGCGCGCTGGCGCTGGACGGCACGGTGATCGAGACGGCGCAGGGTCCGGCACGGGTGGAGACGGCCATGTTCCCGGTGCGCTGGGCGGACTTCGCTGGGGGCACCTCCCAGCCATTCGGCTCCGGGGGAGGGACGGTGGAGCGGACTCTGCGGCCCTACCTGCCGAAGGTCGACCTGTTCACGACCGTGAGCCAGGGCCGGGTCGGGCGTTTCGACATCGAGCGCACCAACGGGGCCTGGCGGGGCGGCTTCCCCGACAACGACAACGTCTCCCGCACCGAGACCGTCCCGGTCGCCGACCCGGCCACGCAGCCGCAGTGGACCACGACGACCCTCCCCTACGCTGCCGTCACGGCCGCGGACACGGGCCGGTTCCCGGTGTACGACCACACGGAGGTGACCGAGATCCCGGCGGGCGGCACCGGTCCCGTCGTCCGTCCGGACGGCCCGACCGCCGGCTCGACGGCCCGGGCGGGAGGCGGCGGCGACTACCTCTCCAACGAGATCGCCTACCGCGCAACCCTGCTCCGGGACCGCCTGGGACTGCACGACACGCTGCCCGGCGGCCATGTGCACACCCCGGTCCTGCAGTTCGGCGCGGGCAACACCGACCCGGCGACGGGGAAGGTGACCGACGCCGAGTTCGTGCGCAACCGGCTGGACATCATCGCGCAGGTGCGGTCGATCGTGGCGGTGGCGGCGGAGGCCACCTTCAGGAAGTGACCCGGCTCAGCAGGTGACCCGGTTCACCAAGCGACCTGCTCGCCGTCGTCCGCGGACTCCTCCTCGGCACTCTCCTCGCCCAGCAGCTCGCGGGCGAGGAGGGTGGCTCCCGCGACCGCGCCCGGCATCAGGAACACCGCGACGAACGGGACCAGGAAGGCCAGGCCGAGGGGCGTACCGAAGCCCCAGACCAGGGTCTTGCGCGAACGGAGCAGGGCGAGGCGGGCGCGGAGTTCGACACCGCGGCGCTGCAGGGCCACGGCGGCCAGTTCCTCGGTGAGGAAGAACCCGGTGACGAAGAAGCCGACCACCGGGACGACCGTCTGGCCGACCACGGGCACGAAGCCGAGCGCGAAGAGCAGGACGCCCCAGAGCAGGGCGCGGACGAGGATGCGGAGGCTGTCGCGGGCGGAGATCCACAGCTCGCGCCAGAGGGGCAGGCCGGACCGGGGTGCGGTGCCGTCGGGCGAGACGTCCTCGTCGACCTTCTCGGAGAGGCTCTCGTAGAAGGGCTGGCCGATCAGCAGGGTGACGGCGGTGAAGGTGAGGACGGACAGCAGCAGGCCGAGGGCGAAGAGGACGGCGGTGAGGAAGCCGCGGAACAGCCCCTGCCAGGGGCTCGACCAGTCGTCGGCGAACGGCGTCGCCCAGGCGACCCCGTCCTCGCCCCACACGCCGAGCGCGACGAGCGCCGCCGCGTAGAGGACCAGGGTGATCAGGCCGGGCAACAGGCCGAAGCCGTACTGCTTGCCGTGCCGGCCGACCCATCGCTGGCCCTTGAGGAGATAACCGAAACCCACCCCGAGATCACGCATGGGGGAACCCTATCGGGGCAACCGTGGCCGGCCGGTTCGGGACCTCGCGCGGTCGTCGGCCGCGGCGAGGGCTACGCGTCCAGCATCCGGCGCAGCAGGTCCCGCAGGGAGCCGCGTTCCTCGTCGGAGAGGCCGGCGAGGGGAGCGCGGGCGAAGCGCAGGCCCTCGCGCAGGTCGCGCGCGACCCTGAGGCCCTCGTCGGTGGCCGCGGCCAGCTTCACCCGGCGGTCGGCGGAGTCGGGGCGGCGCACCACCAGGCCGCGGGACTCCAGACGGTCCACGATCCCGGTCACGTTCGACGGCTCGCACTTCAGCTTCTGGGCCAGCTTCCGCATGGGCAGCGGCTCCAGCGCGAGCAGGCTGAGCAGGCGCGCCTGCGGGCCGGTCAGCGCGTGCTCGCCCGCCGCCAGCTCGTAGTCCGCGTAGAACCGGGCCACGACGTCACCGATCAGCTCGACGACCTCCATGGTCAGGGCGTCGGGCCGGCCGGGCTTCTCTTGGGTGGACATGCGCTCCAGGATACCGCGTTACTTGACATCGTGAAATATTCAGGCGCATGGTTGTTTTAGGTACTGAAGTAAATCCGAAAGGCACGATCATGATCAACCGTGAATGGCACCTGCTCAGCCGCCCGGTCGGCTGGCCGAAGCCCGAGGACTTCGCCCTCGTCGAGACCGAGGTCCGGGAGCCGGGCGAGGGCCAGGTGCTGGTGCGGAACAAGTACCTCTCCGTGGACCCGTACATGCGGGGCCGAATGAGTGCCGCCAAGTCGTACGCCGCCCCGTTCGAGCTGGGCAAGGTCATGCAGGGCGGCGCCGTCGGCGAGGTCGTCGCCTCCAACGCCGAGGGCATCGAGCCCGGCGACCACCTCCTGCACTTCTTCGGCTGGCGCGAGTACGCGGTGCTGGACGCGCAGCACGGCGGCGTCAAGGTCGATCCCGAGGCGGCACCCCTGTCGACGTACCTCGGCGTGCTCGGCATGACCGGCCTGACCGCCTACGCCGGCCTGCTGCGCACCGCCTCCTTCCAGGAGGGCGACAGCGTGTTCGTGTCCGGCGCCGCGGGTGCCGTGGGCAGCCAGGTCGGGCAGATCGCCAAGCTCAAGGGCGCCTCGCGGGTCATCGGCTCGGCCGGCTCGGACGAGAAGGTCAAGCTGCTCGTGGAGGAGTACGGCTTCGACGCCGCGTTCAACTACAAGAACGGCCCGGTGGGCGAGCAGCTGCGCGAGGCCGCTCCCGACGGCATCGACGTGTACTTCGACAACGTCGGCGGCGACCACCTGGAGGCGGCCATCGGTTCGCTGAACCAGGGCGGCCGGATCGCCGTCTGCGGCATGATCTCGGTCTACAACAACACCGAGCCCGCCCCCGGCCCGCGGAACCTCGCCCGCCTCATCCAGACCCGCGGCCGCATCGAGGGCTTCCTGGTCGGCGACCACTACGACCTCCAGCCGCAGTTCGTCCAGGAGGTCGGCCCCTGGGTCGCCTCGGGCGCGCTGAAGTACCGCGAGACGGTCGTCGAGGGCATCGAGAACACCCTGGAGGCGTTCCTCGGGGTACTGCGCGGGGACAACACCGGCAAGATGATCGTCAAGCTCTGACAAGCCCTGCCCTGGCCCGAGCTTTCCGGCATGCGGTAACTTCATTCCGAAATCTGCCGTCGATCGCGGGCGCGAGTCACGGCGGACCGAGGAGGAGGACAACCGCATGCCCATCCAGCAATCCGACGTCCTGTACACCGCCGTCGCCACCGCCGAGAACGGCCGCGACGGCCGCGTCGCCACCGACGACGGCAAGCTCGACGTCGTCGTGAACCCGCCCAAGGAGATGGGCGGCAACGGCGCCGGCACCAACCCGGAGCAGCTGTTCGCCGCCGGGTACAGCGCCTGCTTCCAGGGCGCGCTCGGTGTGGTCGCCCGGCAGGAGGGCGCCGATGTCTCCGGCTCGACCGTCACCGCGAAGGTCGGGATCGGCAAGAACGACGAGGGCTTCGGGATCATCGTGGAGATCTCCGCGACCATCCCGAACGTCGACGAGACCACCGCACGGGACCTGATCGAGAAGGCTCACCAGGTGTGCCCCTACTCGAAGGCGACCCGCGGCAACATCACCGTGACGCTGGCCTAGCACCGTCGTTGCGTACAACGGCAGCCGCATCCTTGGACGTGGGATGCGGCTGCCGTGTCCGTTCCGGGCGTCATCCGGTCGCCAGCGCCGCCCGGTGCGCCGCCGCCGCCAGGCGGTCGTTCTCCGGTGCCGCCCCGCCCGGAAAGGCGAACCGGCGCCGTGTGTAGCCGTAGGCCAGGCCGCTGCGCGGGTCCGCGAAGGCCTGGGAGCCCGCTGCGCCGCTGTGGCCGAGCGCGCCGGCGCCCAGGAAGGCGTACCAGGTGTCGGCCACGGCCTGGAAGCCGAGGCCGAACGACTTGTGGGCGCGGGCCACCAGGTCGTACCCGACGGAATGCAGCTGGCCGAACTCCGCGACCGTGTCCTCCTTCAGCAGCGGCGCCTTGCCCTCGACCTCGCTGATCATCGCCGCGTACATGCCCGCCAGGCCGCGCGCCGAGGCGACGCCACCCACCGACGCCGGGCCCTGGGCGCGGACACAGCGCTCGTTCGGCAGGCCCGCGAGGTCCGTCGGCTCGGGCGTGTGCCGGTTGAAGGCGATCGAGGTGAGGGTGTGCGGTCCGGTCGGCAGCGCGTCGAGCACCGCCTGCTGCTCGGGCGTCGGCAGCATCGGCTGGACCGTGCGGAAGCGGGACTCGCGGGAGACGGGCAGGCCCAGGTGGAAGTCCAGGCCGTAGGGGGCACGGACCCGCTCCTCGTACACCTCCTGGATCGTACGCCCCGTCGCCCGCCGGACGACCTCGCCGGTGAGTGCGCCGATCACCAGGGCGTGATAGCCGAAGGCCGTGCCGGGCCGCCAGAACGGCCGCTGGTCGGCGAGGCGTTCGGCCATCGCCCGGTCGTCGGCCAGCTCCGCCGCACTGAAACCGGTGTCGGTGCCGACCAGCCCCGCGCGGTGCGCGAGCAGGTCACGCAGGGTCAGCGCACCCTTGCCCTCGGCGCCGAACTCCGGCCAGTAGTAGGTGACTTTGCGGTCCAGCTCCAGCGTGCCCTCCTGCACGAGCAGGGCCACGACGAGATGGGCGGCACCCTTGGTGGACGAGAACACGCCGTACAGCGCGTCCCCGTCGACGCCCTCGCCCGCCCACAGGTCGACGACCCTTCTGCCGTGGACGTAGGCGCACAGCTGTCCCTCGTAGTCGTCCCGCTCCTCGGCGACGAAGGCGGCGAACTCCTCGCGCACCGCTTCGAAGCCCTCCGCGACCGTGCCGTGCACGGTGGTCTCCTGCGTCGTCATCCGCTCTCCTCAAACTGAGCCGCTGCTCGCTGCTCCCCCTGTGCACAACGCCCGTTCCGCCGTCGGGCGTTCCCGAGATCGTGTACGGCGAGATGTACCTGTCCGACTCAACCGCCAGAAGGGCGGGTTGGTGTCACCGATGCCCCGGATGGCCGATGGCGCAGGGTGGTGCGGGACGGCACGGAGCCGGCGGGGTGCTCAGCGGTGCGGCGCTCCGGGGAGCGGTGCGGCTACGTGCACCACCACAGGAAGCGGTTGCACGTCTTCGTCGGCGACGGCTGGGGCGTCGGGTCCGCGGTCGTCGGGGCGGACGTCGGCGTGGAGGCCGGCCGGGACGTGGCCGGGGCGGTGGGAGCCGAGGTCGTGGTGCCCGCGCCGGTGGTGGCCGACTGTTCGTCCTTGTCCGTGGCGGACGGGGACTTGGAGGCCTTGTCCTTCGGGGACTCGGAGGCGGAGGCCGAGGCCGAGGCGTCGGGGGAGGCGCCCGGCTTCCCCGTGGTGCCCGCGGTGTCGTCGATCGGGTCCGCCGTCCGGCCCGGGGACGCGGAGGCGCCGCCGTCCACCGACGTGTCCCCGGACGCCGCCGGCTTGTCGCTGGTGAACGGGGAGAAGGGGGCGTCCGTGCCGAGTTCGGCGATGCTGAGCCCGCCGGCCGCCAGCACGAAGCCGGCCGCGATCAGCACGGTACGGCGTCGGCGGCGCCGGTGCGCGGCGGCCTTGCGGTCACGCCGACTGGCGTCGGCGGCAGCGGGGCCGCTGCCTGCCTCACCGTCGCCCGTGGCCCCGCCGCGGCCCCGGCCGCGCGACTGGCGCCGGGCGGCACGGCCACCGCGCCCGTCCGGGTCGTCGTGGCCGTCGTGACCGTCCTCGTCGTCATGGTCGTACTCGCCGTACTCGTCGTCACGGCCGTCGCGATCCGCGTACCGGTCGTCAGGGGCGTCGCGATCCGCGTACTGATCGTCACGGTCGTCGCGACCCCCGCGGGCGTCGCCCCCGTCGGAGTAGTTGCCGCCTCCGTCGGCGTAGTCGCCGCCCCCGTCGGCGTAGTCGCCGCCCCCGTCGGCGTAGTCGCTTCCCCCGTCGGCGTAGTCGCTTCCCCCGTCGGCGTAGTCGCTTCCCCCGTCGGCGTAGGCCTCCGCATTTTCGTACGCGGCCCCGGACTCGGGGGCGTAGTAAGCGGCCTGCGGGCCGTAGGGGTGGCCCGGGTTGCCGGGGTAGGCCGCCTGTCCGTACGGATGGGCCACCGCACCCGCGTACCCGTGTGCAGCGGGCGCGTTCGCGCGCGCGGCGAGAGACTGCGCAGGAGCGCCGCACCCGGGACAGGCCAGGGCGCCGTTGAGGTGCCGTTGGCACGGGTGGCAGAAGTCCATGACGCCGGAAGACTAGATTCCCCGTCGGTCACGTTCCTAGGCGCCCTTGTGAAGGTTTCGTGCGGGACCGAAAACGTTCTCGAAAGCCTTGTCGAAACTGTTACCTGTTCGCCCCATTGACACCCCCGCCGCCCCGTCCTTACTGTCACGCCAGCATTTCGAACGTGTGACGAAATCTCGAACAGCTGAGGGGCAACTGCCGTGCGCATCACCGGAATCAGCACACACGTGGTCGGGACGCCGTGGCGCAATCTGACCTACGTCCAGGTGCACACCGACGAGGGGATCACCGGTGTCGGCGAGACCCGGATGCTCGGTCACACCGACGCGCTGATCGGCTATCTGCGGGAGGCCGAGACCAACCACATTCTCGGATCCGACCCGTTCGCTGTCGAGGACCTCGTACGCCGGATGAAGTACGGCGACTACGGACGGGCCGGCGAGATCGTCATGTCCGGCATCGCGGTCGTCGAGATGGCGTGCTGGGACATCAAGGGCAAGGCCCTCGGCGTTCCGGTGTGGCAGCTGCTGGGCGGCAAGGTGACGGACAAGGTCAAGGCCTACGCCAACGGGTGGTACACGACCGAGCGAACGCCCGAGGCGTACCACAAGGCCGCACAGCAGGTCATGGCGCGCGGGTACAAGGCGCTCAAGATCGACCCCTTCGGCACCGGGCACTTCGAGCTGGACCATCAGCAGAGCCTGTACGCCGTCTCCCTCATCGAGGCCGTGCGTGACGCGATCGGTCCGGATGCCGAGCTGATGCTGGAGATGCACGGCCGCTTCTCCCCCGCCACCGCCGTGCGGCTCGCGCACGAGCTGGCGCCGTTCAAGCCGGCCTGGCTGGAGGAGCCGGTGCCGCCGGAGAACCTCAAGGCGCTGGAGAAGGTCGCCGCGAAGGTGGACATCCCGGTCGCCACCGGTGAGCGCATCCACGACCGCATCGAGTTCCGGGAGCTGTTCGAGAGCCAGGCGGCGGACATCCTCCAGCCCGACGTCGGCCACATCGGCGGCATCTGGGAGACCCGGAAGCTCGCCGCCACCGCCGAGACCCACTACATGCTCGTCGCCCCGCACAACGTGGGCGGGTCCGTGCTGACCGCGGCCTCGCTCCAGGTCGGATTCACCTCCCCGAACTTCAAGATCCTCGAGCACTTCAACGACTTCGCGGACGCGGAGATCAAGAAGGTCGTGAAGGGGGCGCCCGAGGTCGTCGACGGGTACTTCCACCTCTCCGACGCGCCGGGCCTCGGCGTCGAGCTGGACACCGACGCGGCCGCCGAGTTCCCGCAGCAGCAGGCGCGGTTCGACCTGTGGGCCGAGGGCTGGGAGCAGCGCAAGCCGAAGGGCGCGAAGTGAGTTCCCAGGTTCTGATCGAGGCGCCGGGCGTGCATCGGGTCGAGGCCCACACGCCTCGGGACCCCGGTCCCGGCGAGGCGCTGGTCGCCGTGCACGCGGTCGGCATCTGCGGCAGCGACCGCGAGGTGTACCAGGGCAACCGGCCCGAGGGGTACGTGCGGTACCCGCTCACGCCCGGCCACGAGTGGTCGGGGACCGCGCGCGCGGTGGGTGCGGGCGTGCCGGAGAGCCTGGTCGGCCGCAAGGTCGTCGGCGAGGGCTTCCGCAACTGCCAGGTGTGCGACCGCTGTCACGCGGGCGAGACCACGCTGTGCACGGCCGGGTACGAGGAGACCGGCTTCACCCAGCCGGGCGCCATGGCCGCCACGCTGACCCTTCCCGCCCGGCTGCTGCACCCGCTGCCGGACGGCGCCGATCTCACCGCCGCCGCCCTCCTGGAGCCGGCCGCGTGCATCGCGGCCGCCGCACTGAAGGCGAAGGCCCAGCCGGGCGAGCGGGTCGCGGTGGTCGGTACGGGCACGCTCGGGATGTTCGCCGTGCAGTTCCTGAAGGCGATCTCGCCGGTGGAGCTGCTGGTCGTGGGCACCCGGGGCGACCGGGAGGCGCTCTCCCGGCAGTTCGGAGCGACCGACTTCCGGCTCAAGGACCAGGAGTTGCCCGACGACTTCGACGTCGTGATCGAGACCGCCGGGTCCGCGTCCGCCGCGCGCACCGCCGCCTCCCTGCTCAGGCGCGGCGGACGCCTGGTCCTGACGGGCATCCCGGCGCCGGGCGCGGACGGGCTCGACCCCACCGACCTGGTCGTACGGCAGCTGGAGGTGCACACCGTCTTCGGGGCGCCGCCGGACGCCTGGGCGCACACCGTGCGGGTGTTCGGCGCCGGGCTGCTCGACCCGCTGCCGCTGGTCACGCACGAGCTGCCGCTGACCGAGTTTCCGCAGGCCATCGAGCTGGTGGGAGCCGGCGATCCGAAGGTGGGCAAGGTGCTGCTCCGCCCCTGACCGTACGCCGGTCAGGGCGTGACCTGACGGCGCCCTGACCGGCGTACACCCAAGGCCTTTTTTCTGCCCCGAGCCGCGAACCTTGTCCGAAATACCGAACACAAAGGACAGCTTGTGACCGACGCTTCCGCCCCGGCAGCCCGCAGGCCCGGCGAGCAGGTGCTCGCCGAACTCGGCCTGGGCGCGCCCGCCCTCGACCCCGCCGACACTTCCGCCCACAGCTTCCCGGGCGGCGGCCGCTGGCGCACCGAGATCCCCTCGTGCGAGGGTCCCGAGGCGCTGGCGGTCGTCCTGAAGGAGGCCTCCCGCCTCGACGTGCCGATCCACCGGATCAGCCAGGGCAGCGGCGTGTGGATGCTCACCGACGACGAGATCACCGAGATGGTCGAGGCGACCGACGAACGTGACATCGAACTCTGCCTGTTCACCGGCCCGCGCGGCACCTGGGACATCGGCGGCTCGGTGCGCTCCGACTCGCGGGGGGCCGGACTGCGCGCCCGCGGCCACGACGCCGTCGCCGGATGTGTCGAGGACGCCGTCCGGGCCACCGAACTGGGCGTCAAGTGCCTGCTGGTAGCCGACGAGGGCGTGCTGTGGACCCTGCACCGGGCGCGCGAGGCGGGAATCATCCCGGCCGACACCACCCTCAAGGTGTCCGCGCTCATCGGCCCGGTCAACCCGGCCTCGTACGCCGTCTACGAGCGGCTCGGCGCCGACTCCGTCAACGTGCCCAGCGATCTGACGCTGGATCACCTCACCGAGATCCGCCGGGTGTCCGGCGCCCCCATGGACATGTACATCGAGGCCCCCGACGACCTCGGCGGCTATGTGCGGATGTACGAGGTCGCCGAGCTGATCCGGCGCGGCGCACCGCTCTACCTGAAGTTCGGCCTGTCCAAGGCTCCCGGCATCTACCCGTGGGGCACCCATCTGCGGGACGTGACCCTGGACACCGCCCGGGAGCGGGTGCGGCGCGGCCGGCTCGCCCTGGACCTGCTCGCCCGGCACGGCGCCGACGGCGAGATGGCGCCGCTCGGCTCCCGGCTGCCCGGCACCCTCAACCGCTTCCCCACCACCGCGTGACCCCTCTCGACGTCGAGAAGAACAAGGACGGATGACCATGCGCAACCGCAGAGCCGCACTCACCGCGATAGCCGGAGCCGCGTCGCTCGCCCTCACCCTGACCGCCTGCGGCCAGAGCGGCGAGGGCGGCAGCAAGGAGAAGGCGGGCGATGCCAAGGGCGGCACCATCGGCATCGCGATGCCGACCAAGTCCTCCGAGCGCTGGATCGCCGACGGCAAGAACGTCGTCAAGGAGCTCGAGGCCAAGGGCTACAAGACCAAGCTGGTCTACGGCGAGGACGACCCGGAGACCCAGGTCTCGCAGATCGAGAACCTGATCACGCAGGGCGTCAAGGGCCTGATCATCGCGGCCATCGACAACAAGTCCCTGAACAGCGTGCTCCAGGAGGCCGCGGACGCCAAGATCCCGGTCATCTCCTACGACCGCCTGATTCTCGGCACCAAGAACGTCGACTACTACGCGTCCTTCGACAACGAGAAGGTCGGCAGGCTGCAGGGCACGTACATCGTGCACAAGCTGGGCCTGGACAGCGGCAAGAAGGGCCCGTTCAACATCGAACTGTTCGCGGGCTCCAACGACGACAACAACACCCGGTACTTCTTCAACGGCGCGATGAGCGTCCTGAAGCCGTACATGGACAAGAAGCAGCTGGTCGTCCGCTCCGGCCAGACCGCGCTGAACCAGGTCACCACCCTGCGCTGGGACGGCGCGACCGCGCAGCGGCGCATGGACGACGTCCTCACCGCGTCCTACAAGTCGGAGCACGTCGACGCGGTCCTCTCCCCGTACGACGGCCTCTCCATCGGCATCCTGTCCTCGCTCAAGTCGGACGGCTACGGCTCGGGCAGCAAGCCGCTTCCGGTCATCACCGGCCAGGACGCCGAGCTGGCCTCGGTGAAGTCGATCATCGCCGGTGAGCAGACGCAGACGGTCTACAAGGACATCCGCAAGCTGGCCCAGGTCGCCGCGACCATGGTCGACGACGTGCTCGACGGCAAGAAGCCCGAGGTCAACGACACCAAGTCGTACGACAACGGGACCAAGATCGTGCCCGCGTACCTGCTCCAGCCGGTGAGCGTCGACAAGACCAACTACGAGGACGCGCTGGTCAAGACCGGTTACTACACCGACTCCCAGCTCAAGTGATCCCCGCCGACCGACCCACTCTCTGGCCCCACTGACTGGAAGGCACGACCATGGCGGGACCCGTCCTGGAAATGCGCTCGATCGTCAAGACCTTTCCCGGTGT
Organism: Streptomyces sp. NPDC005728; assembly: GCF_040630895.1. Lineage (NCBI taxonomy): Bacteria > Bacillati > Actinomycetota > Actinomycetes > Kitasatosporales > Streptomycetaceae > Streptomyces > Streptomyces sp. NPDC005728. The sequence continues at coordinate 151,647 of NZ_JBEXYL010000005.1, read as the reverse complement.
CAAGGCGCTGTCGGACGTCACCCTGACCGTCCGGCAGGGCGAGGTCCACGCCATCTGCGGGGAGAACGGCGCCGGCAAGTCCACCCTGATGAAGGTGCTCTCCGGCGTCCACCCGTACGGCAGTTACGAAGGAGACATCCTCTTCGAGGGAGTGGTGTCCCGGTTCAAGGACATCCGGGCGAGCGAGCAGCACGGCATCGTCATCATCCACCAGGAGCTGGCACTGGTGCCGTACCTCTCCCTCGCGGAGAACATCTTCCTCGGCAACGAGCACGCCAAGGGCGGGCTCATCAACTGGAACGAGACCCTCAGGCACGCCACCGAACTGCTGCGCCGGGTCGGTCTGAACGACCATCCGGAGACCCGCGTCGCCGACATCGGCGTGGGCAAGCAGCAGCTCGTGGAGATCGCGAAGGCCCTGTCGAAGAAGGTGAAGCTGCTCATCCTCGACGAGCCGACGGCGGCCCTGAACGACGAGGACAGCGGCAAACTCCTGGACCTCATCCTGGAGTTGAAGAACCAGGGCATCACCTCGATCATCATCTCCCACAAGCTGAACGAGATCCGCAGGGTCGCCGACTCGGTGACGATCATCCGGGACGGCCGGTCCATCGAGACCCTCGACGTGAAGGCGCCGGAGACGACCGAGGAGCGGATCATCGCGGGCATGGTCGGCCGCGACCTCGACAACCGCTTCCCCGAGCGCACCCCGCACCAGCCGGAGGAAGGTGCGGCCCCGGCGCTGGAGATCCGCGACTGGACCGTGCACCACCCCATCGACCAGCAGCGCAAGGTCGTGGACGACGTGTCCCTCCAGGTGCGCCGCGGGGAGATCGTCGGCATCGCGGGCCTGATGGGTGCCGGCCGCACCGAACTCGCGATGAGCGTCTTCGGCCGCTCCTACGGCCGGTACGCGGGCGGCACGGTCCTCAAGGACGGCCAGGAGATCCGGACCAGGACCGTCGCCGAGGCGGTCGGTCACGGCATCGCCTACGTCACCGAGGACCGCAAGCACTACGGCCTCAACCTCATCGACACCATCAACCGCAACATCTCGCTGACCGCGCTGAGCAAGGTCGCCAAGCGGGGCATCGTCGACGAGCACGAGGAGCGGCAGGTCTCCGAGGGATTCCGCAAGACCATGAACATCAAGGCGCCGACCGTCTTCGAGCCGGTGGGCAAGCTGTCGGGCGGCAACCAGCAGAAGGTCGTCCTCAGCAAGTGGATCTTCGCCGGCCCCGACGTGCTGATCCTGGACGAGCCCACGCGCGGCATCGACGTGGGCGCCAAGTACGAGATCTACACGGTCATCGACCAGCTCGCCGCCGAGGGCAAGGCGGTCGTCTTCATCTCCTCCGAGCTGCCCGAACTGCTCGGCATGTGCGACCGCATCTACACCATGGCCGCGGGACGGCTGACCGGAGAGGTGCCGCGGGCCGAGGCCACGCAGGAAGTGCTGATGCGTCATATGACAAAGGACAAAGAGGTAACGCGATGAGCACGGATGTGACCGCCAAGAGCCCGGCCCCCGCGCCGCCGGGCAAGAGCGGATCGGCCGCCGAGGGGGGACTGCTCCAGCTGATGCTGGACGGCCTGCGCCGCAACATGCGCCAGTACGGCATGCTGATCGCGCTCGGCCTGATCGTGGCCCTCTTCGCGATCTGGACCGACGGGGACCTGCTGCTGCCGCACAACGTCTCCAACCTGGTGCTGCAGAACGCCTACGTCCTGATCCTCGCGATCGGCATGATGCTGGTGATCATCGCCGGGCACATCGACCTCTCGGTCGGCTCGCTGACCGCGTTCGTGGGCGCGTTCGCGGCCGTGCTGACGGTGCAGCACAGTGTGCCCTGGCCGATCGCCGTGGTGCTGTGCCTGCTGGTGGGCGCGGCGGCGGGCGCGGCACAGGGGTTCTTCATCGCGTACCTCGGCATACCGTCGTTCATCGTCACCCTCGCCGGGATGCTGATCTTCCGCGGATTCACGGAGATCCTGCTCAAGGGTCAGACCCTCGGCCCCTTCCCGGGCGGCCTGCAGAAGACGTTCACCGGCTTCCTGCCCGAGGTCGGCCCGAACACCAACTACCACAACCTCACGCTGCTCCTCGGCCTCGTCCTGATCGCCGCCGTGGTGTGGCAGGAGGTGCGGGACCGCCGCCGGCAGCAGGAGTTCGCCCTGGACGTCCTGCCCACCCGGCTCTTCCTGCTCAAGCTGGTCGCCCTGGTCGCCGCGGTCCTCACCCTCACGCTGCTGCTCGCCAGCTACAAGGGCGCTCCGATCGTGCTGATCATCCTGGGCGCACTGGTGGTCGGCTACGGCTACATGATGCGCAACGCGGTGTTCGGCCGCCACGTCTACGCGATCGGCGGCAACCTGCCGGCGGCCAAGCTGTCCGGCGTCAAGGACAAGAAGGTCACCTTCTACGTCTTCCTGAACATGGGCGCGCTCGCGGCCCTGGCGGGCCTGGCGATCGCCTCCCGCCTCAACGCGGCCTCGCCGAAGGCCGGCCTGAACTACGAACTCGAGGCGATCGCCTCGTCGTTCATCGGTGGCGCGTCCATGAGCGGCGGTGTCGGCACCGTCCTCGGCGCGATCATCGGCGGTCTCGTCCTCGGTGTGCTGAACAACGGCATGAACCTCCTCAGCGTCGGCACCGACTGGCAGCAGGTCATCAAGGGCTTCGCCCTGCTGCTGGCGGTCGGATTCGACGTGTGGAACAAGCGCAAGTCCGGTTCGTAAGTCAGATCGGGCCCCACCGGAAAGCCGGTGGGGCCCCTCCTTTGTGCAGGAGCCGCACATGGAACTGAACAGACGTACGGTCATCGCAGGAGCCGCGGCCGCAGGTGTCGCCGCCACCACCCTCGGCACGGGCAACGCCCAGGCCGCTACCGGTTCGGCCCCGGGAAGGAAGCCGGTGAAGGAACCCTTCGGCAAGCTCGCCGACGGCACGAAGATCTACCGCTGGTCGCTGGAGAACGGCGGCACCCGACTGAAGGTCCTCAACTGGGGCGGCGTCGTCCAGAGCCTGGAGATACCCGACCGGCACGGCCACTACGCCAACGTCTCGCTGGGCTTCGACGACATCGACGACTACGTGGCGAAGACGCCGTACTTCGGCGCCCTGATCGGCCGCTACGGCAACCGCATCGCCAAGGGCCGGTTCACCCTCGACGGCAAGAGCCACCAGCTGTCCGTCAACGACGGCGTGAACAGCCTGCACGGCGGCAGCCAGGGCTTCGACAAGCACGTGTGGGACGTGGAGCCGTTCACCAAGGGCTCCGACGTCGGCCTGCACCTGCACTACACCAGCGTCGACGGCGAGATGGGCTACCCGGGCACGCTCAGGACGAAGGTGACGTACACCCTCACCCGGCACGGCGAGTGGCGCATCGACTACGAGGCCACCACCGACAGGGCGACCGTCGTCAATCTCACCAGCCACGTCTACTGGAACCTGGCCGGCGAGGGCAGCGGCACGATCGAGGACCACGAACTCCGCATCGCCGCCGCCCGCTACACCCCCACCGACTCGGGCCTGATCCCCACCGGCGAACTGGCCGGGGTCGCGGGCACCCCCTTCGACTTCCGCCACGCCAAGCCGATCGGCCGGGACATCCGCGCCGGCCACGAGCAGCAGGTGCAGGCCAAGGGCTACGACCACAACTGGGTGCTGGACAAGGGCATCACCGCGAAGCCCGAGCACATCGCCACGCTCCGCGACCCGCGCTCCGGCCGCACCCTGAAGATCGCCACCGACCAGCCGGGCCTGCAGTTCTACTCCGGCAACTTCCTCGACGGCACCCTGACCGGCACCGGCGGCCGCACCTACCGCCAGGGCGACGCCCTGTGCCTGGAGACCCAGCACTTCCCGGACTCGCCGAACCACGCCGGCTTCCCGACGACCGTGCTGCGCCCCGGCCAGACGTACCGAACGACGACAATTCACACCTTCGGGGCCTGAGGATCACACCGGGAGTGAACTGGCTCACGTGCCCCGTGAGTTGAACACCATCTCCGCCGCCTCCGTATGCATGGGTGGCCCGTGCTCCCCCGCACGGGCCACCCTTCGACGGAGGTTCCCTTGCCCGACAACGTCACCTCGTTGTTCCGCGGTACCGCCGCGCACAGCCCCTCGATGGCGGCGCTGACGCGCGAGGGCGGCGACGGGTCGGGCCCGGTGGACTTCTGCATCCCGTGCAACCCGTACTTCCCCACCCCCGCCATGTTCGAGGACCTGGCGATCCGGCTGCGCGAGATCATCACGTACTACCCGAGCAGCGCCGACACCATCACGGCCGAGCTGTGCAGCCTCCTCCAGCTGCCGCCGCAGTGCGTGGCGATGGGCAACGGCTCCACGGAACTCATCACCTGGATCGACCACCTGCTGGTCCGCGAATCGCTCGCCATCCCCGTCCCCACCTTCGGCCGCTGGACCGACCAGCCGATGGAGACCGGCAAGCGGGTCGACATGTTCCCGCTCCAGGAGGCGAACGGCTTCGCGCTGGACCTGGCCCAGTACGCGGACTTCATCCGCGCCCGAGGCACCCGCGTGGCGGTCATCTGTAATCCGAACAACCCCGACGGCGGCTATCTGCGCAAGCAGTCGGTGGTGCAGTTCATGGACGCGATGGCCGATCTGGACCTGGTGGTCGTGGACGAGTCGTTCCTGGAGTTCGCCGACGCGGAGGCCGACCCGAGCGTCGTCCAGGAGGCGATGCTCCGCCCCAACGTGGTGGTGCTCCGCAGCCTCGGCAAGAACTTCGGCCTGCACGGCATACGCTTCGGATACCTGGTGGCGAACCCCGCCCTCGCGGGCCGCGTCCGCTCGATGCTCCCGAAGTGGAACCTCAACTCCTTCGCCGAACACGTGGTGTTCATGCTGAAGGAGCACGGCCCCGAGTACGCGCAGAGCCTGATGCAGGTACGCCGCGACCGCCTGGACATGGCCAGCCACCTCTCCGCCCTGCCCGGTCTGACGGTCTACCCCTCCCAGGGCAACTTTCTCTTCGTGCGCCTTCCCGTCGGCGCCGAGGGCACCGTGGTCCGGGACCGGATGCTCACCGAGCACCGGATCCTGGTTCGCGAGTGCGGCAACAAGATCGGCTCCTCCAGCCGCTTCCTGAGACTCGTGGTGCGCCCCCAGGTCGACGTGCGTCGCCTGGTGTCCGGCCTGGAGCAGGTGCTCTACGGGACCAGGAGGGGAGCCGCCGTACCCGAGCTGGGCACCGGGACCAGCTACAGCTCGGGTACGGCGGCGATTGACCGGCTGATGAGCGAGACCAACGGCGCCGGGATGCCGGGGCTGGCCGCGCAGGCCCTCGGCGCCGGCGCCGCCCCGGGCCTCGCCGCCGCTCCGGCCGCCGGCACCGGCATGCCGCTCCCCGCCGCCGCAGCGCCGACCGGCGGCGGGATGCCGATGCCGGCGGCAGCCCAGGCCGTACCGATGCAGCAGCCTGTCGCGGTACCGATGCAGCAGCCTGCCGCGGTACCGATACAACAGCCGATGGCGGCACCGGCCCAACAGCCGATGGCGGCGCCGGTCCAACAGCCGATGGCAGTACCGGTCCAACAGCCGATGGCCCCGGCCCCCGCACCCGCCCCGATGTCGGCCCCTGTCCCGTCAGCCTTCCCCACACCGGTACCGGCACCCGCACCAGCCCCTGCACCCGTCCCCGTCCCGGCCGCTGCCGCCCAGGTCGGGCCCACCCCGCCGGGCGTTCCGGCCCGCGGGGGCCTCACGGCCGCCCAGGTACGCGGTATGACCGCGCCCGGCACCCCGGTTCCGGCCACCGGTCTGGCCCCGGCCCCGGCTACCGGCTGGCCCAACGCGCAGAGCTGGCCGAACGCGGCGGGGATGGGGCAGGCGGGCTAGGGCGCGAGGGCCTCGCCGGCGGCCTGGCGCCGGCAGCCACTTATGCTGGGCCCCGTGACACCGAGAGCCGGGCAGGGGCCAGCGCTGCGAGCGGACGCCGCGCGCAACCGTGCCCGGGTGTTGCAGGTAGCCCGCGAGCAGGTGGCCGCCGGTGACGACTCGCTCCAGCTGAACACCATCGCCCGGCTCGCCGGTGTGGGCGTGGGAACCGTGTACCGACACTTCCCCAACCGCCATGCGCTGGTGGAGGCGCTGTCGGCGGAACGCTTCCGGGAACTGGTCGCCGAGGCGCAGGCCGCGGCCGACGAGGAGGACGCCCTCGCAGGCCTGCACCGCCTGCTGCGCTTCGCGCTCGACCGCGCCCTGCACGATCCCGGGTTCGCGGCCGTGCTGGAGTCCCCGCGCGATGCAGAGGCGCAGACCTCGGCGATGAAGGCCGAGCTCGACCAGGCCGTCGCGGACCTGCTGGGGCGCGCCCGCCTGGCCGACGCCATCCGGGGCGGCATCGAGGCGGACGACGTGCGCCGCCTGCTCTGCGGCGTCGAGCATGCCGTGCGCTCCGGCGACAGCGACCCCGCACGCATCGAGGTCTACCTCGACGTCCTTCTCGAGGGCCTGCGCCCGCCGCGCTGACGGCAGCACGCCCACTTCCCGCACCGCCCGGCACCGAGGACGCCGCCCCGTACACCACACCAACCGGATAGTTATCCGATTTCGCTAGCATGCCCCCCATCGAAACGGATAGTTATCCGATTTGCTATCCGATTTTCCTCGACTCGGGAGAGCAGAGCTGTGAGCGCACGAGCAGTGGTGACGGCGGGAACCGGGGGCATCGGCCTGGAGACCGCGATGGGGCTCGCGGCGCGCGGGTTCACGGTCACGGTGGTGGGCCGCAACGCCGAGCGTGGCGCCATCGCGGTCGACCGGATCGCGGAGGTCGCCACCGGTGGTCCCACCCGGTTCGTGGCCGCCGACCTCGCATCGCTCGACGCCGTACGCGGGCTCGCCGCACACCTGGCGGCCGAGGGTCCGCTGAAGGTCCTGGTCAACAACGTGGGCGCGATGTTCGCGGAGCGGCAGCGGACGGTCGACGGCATCGAGGCGTCCTTCGCGGTCAACCACCTCTCGCCGTACCTGCTGACCGAGTTGCTGCTCGACCGGCTCCGGGCCGGCGGGCCGAGCCGGATCGTGAACGTCAGCTCCGGCGCGATCAAGGTCGCCAAGCGCACCTTCGACGCCGTCGAGCCGCCGGGCGGCTACTACGGCTTCCACTGGTACGGCCGGGCCAAGCTCGCCAACCTCGCCTACACCCTGGACCTGGCCGAGCGCCTGCGCGACACCGGTGTCACGGTCTTCGCGGCCGACCCGGGCGGCGCGGCGACCGACATGACCAACGGCACCATGACCTCACCGAAGATCGTCTCCCCGGGGCTGCGTCTGATGTGGCCGCTGGTCCGCCGGGCCTTCGAACGCTCCACCGCCGGCCCCGCGTTCCTGGCCGCCCGCTCGTCGATCGTCGCGGCCACCGACCCCGCACTCGACGGCCGGACCGGCCTGCTCATAGGCCCGGAGGCCCTCCCCGTCCCCGCCTTCCGCGGCTCCACGGACCCCCGGATCGTCGCCGACGTCCTCAGGCTCAGCCGCCGGTCGGCACCCCTGCACGGTCACGCCGACGCCCAGCCGGGGTAAGCCCCCGAAGGGGGCACGGTGGTCGTTCGGCCGCTGGTGAACGTTCCTGCTCCGGCAGGCCGTTCCCGCCGACGCTCCCGGCATGACCGATCATCACTCGGTCGACGTGGGAGGGGCCCGGCCGATCCGTCAGGTGTCAGGGGGCCACCGGATGCTCCGCCGCTCGTCCTGGACGACGTGCCGTTCCCCCGGGGCCCGGAAACGCGGCACGAGGACCCCGGGAACTCGACCGGCGGGAGGCTCAGGACAGGGGCAGGGCCTTGACGCCCGAGAGGAGGGGGATGGGGGCGAAGGCGGTGGTTCCGGTGCCGCAGACGGGTGCCGTGTCGGCGGTCCCGGAAACGTTGGTCCCGGCGCGATACGGCCCGCTGTCCCCCTCCACCGTGGTGAAGTGGTCGGTGCTCGCGGCCGAGTAGTAGAGGCACTGGTGCAGGTTCACGTACGTCCCCGAGGTCAGGTCGAGTGCCTTGGCGAAGGACAGGGCGGGCACGAGGGCGTAGTTCCCGTCGCCGCTGCCGCAGGAAGGTGTGCGGTCCGCCGTGCCGGAGACGTTCGTGCCGGCGGCGAAGCGGCCGTCGCTGCTCGTCACCACTGTGTTGAAGTAGTTGTTGGCCGATGGCGAGTAGTACGTGCACTGGTGCAGGTTCAGGTACCGGCCGGCACGCAGGTCCAGCGCCTTGACGCCCGACAGAAGCGGGATGAGGCCGAAGTTTCCGTCGCCGCTGCCACAGGTGGGTGCGCGGTCCGCCGTGCCGGAAACGTTCGTCCCGGCGAGGAACCGGCCGTCTCTGCTCGGCACGAATGTCGTGAAGTGGTCGGCGGCGGACCCGGAGTAGTACAGGCACTGGTGCAGGTTCAGGTACGGGGCGGCGGCAACACCCCGGGCGGCGGGGACGGGGGTCGGGCCGGCTGCGGCGACGGTGACCGCACCCGGCCCGAACGACAGTGCGACGGCGCTGAGGGCGGCGGTGAGCCACTTCCGGAGGTGTCCCTGGTGAGGCACTGCTGTCTCTCTTTCTCGGTGGGGCCCTCGGCAGAGCGAGGAGCGAGGCGGAGGAGCAGGAGTCAGGACAGCACATGACGGTGAGCGCAGGGACGGACACGGCCCGAAACCGTCCGAAGGCATGGCGCGGGTGCACGCGCGCCGCCCGCACGGCGCTGATGCGCGGCCCGCGCAACACATCAACTCACCTGTCTCAACTGCTCCTTGACGAGCGACGCCCTATCGAGGTCGGGACGGCGGCAGGTCGACCTCGGCCCGCACCGTCTTCCCGGGTGGCTCCCGGTCGACCACCTCCCACCGGTCGGCCAGCGCATCGACCAGCACGAGCCCGCGCCCCACATCCGCGAGGGGCGCGGGCTCGCGCACGTCCCGGGGACCGGGCGGCCACCTTTCGGCACGGGTGTCGGCCACCTCGATCCGCACGCTCCCCACCAGGAGCGCGAGCCGCAACTCGAAGTCCCGTCCGGGTACGCGCCCATGGGTCACGGCATTGGCGGCCAGCTCGGCGACGATCACAGCCACGGCGTCCGCGGTGTCGGTGCCGTGCGGGATGCCCCAGGCGTCGAGCTGAGCGAGGGCGAGGTGCCTGGCCAGGCGGGCGCCGCGGGGAGTCGGGCTGAGGCGTTGGGTGAGCATGAGCCCAATGTGGGGTGCGTGAAGGGGGCTCCACCAGGTGCGGCGCGCGTACGCTGCGCGAGCGTACGCGGTGACGGACTGGACAGTACTCATTACTGACCGTGACCATGGGTGCGGGAGGTGACCGCGGTGGTCGACGGGCGGGTGGGCGAGCCGGAGTCTTCGGACAGCATGCGGACGTTCGGGGCGGTGGTGCAGGCGCTTCGCGAATATCACCGGCTGAGCAGGGAGGAGTTCGGCCGGCATGTGGGGTTCTCCAAACACACGGTGGCATCGGTGGAGTTGGGGAGGCGAATGCCGGACGTGGGGTTCGTGGAGGCGGCGGAGGGGGTGTTGGGGAACACGGGGGCTTTGAGGAGGGCGGCGGGGTTCCTGGAGCGGCAGCCGGGCCTGGCTTCCTGGTTTCGGCGGTGGGCAGCATGGGAGAAGCTGGCAATCACGCTCTACACGTACGAGTGCCGCATGATTCCGGGACTGTTGCAAACGGAGGCGTACGCGCGACAGCTGTTCATCGACGAGTTGCCACCGCTGACCGACGAACAGATCGAGACCAACTGGACCGCGAGGGCAGAACGTCAGCGGCTCTTTAGGGAGCGGCCGAACACCGCGTTCAGCTTCATCATCGAAGAGCAACTGTTCCTGCGCCGGACCGGCGGCAGGGAGGTCACGCGCGAGGCCATCGCCCACCTGCTGGACGTCACCCAACTGCGGAACGTCGAGGTCCAGATCATGCCGCTGGTACGGGAATCACATGCTGGGCTGCACGGACCCATGCAACTCCTGGAGAGCCCGGACAACAAATGGTCTGCCTACATGGAGGCCCCAGAGTGCGGTCAGCTCGTCTCCGACCCAAAGGTGGTCAGCGTTCTCAACCGCCGGTATGCCAGGATGCGTTCACAGGCTCTATCGGCCGAGGACTCAGCGAGCCTGCTGGAACAGATGCGAGGAGACCTATGAGCACCTCCGAACTGGCCTGGGTCAAAAGCAGCTACAGCAGCAGTGGTTCCGGCGACTGCATCGAGGTCGCCCACACCCCCACCACCGTCCACATCCGCGACTCGAAGGCCAAGCAGGGCCCCCAGCTGACCCTCTCCCCCACCACCTGGGCCGACTTCCTCACGTACGCCGTGAAGTGACCATGGGGGGCATGATGATCAACACGGTCCTCGCCGACATCCTCGACCGTGGCGCCGCCGCGACGGAGTCGCAGCACCTGCTCGCCGCGCTTGCCGACCACGGCGTCCACATCCCCGTACAGGCGAACGGCTCCGTGCTGTTCCTGCGGAACAGCGAGGACGGCTCCCCCGTTCTCCCCGGCTACGTCAGCGAAGCGTGCTGTGCCGAGCGATTGCCTCAGGCCGCCGGAGCGGTTCACTGCGACCCCCTGCGGCTGCTGGACATCTCCCAGCAGACCGGCGTCGGCGTCCTTGCGCTCCACTCGGCCGCGAACTGGGCGCGCGTGCCGCTGCCGTTGCTGTCCGAGACGCTGCGCGAGCGAGGCCAGCAAGCCGGAGGGCAGCAGCTGAAGCTCACCTGGTCGACCCAGCCCGTCGCCGTGGCGCTGCGGAACGCCCTCGCCCGACGGATACGGGAGTTCCCGGCTGTCCGTACGGTCTGGGTGTCGCAGGCGCGCCGCACGGACACCGGGTTCGAACACCTGATGCTGCACATGGCCGTCGATGAGCCGCTGCCCTCGGCCTCCGCACACCGGCTGACAGAGCTGCTGCTCGGCGAAGAGGTGGTGCTCGGGGAGGGCAGCCCACAGGTGGGCATGCTCGCCCTGAACACCACCCTGCACGCGGGGACGCTCGCCGAGCTGGAGCGCATGGGCCTGGACACCGTGCGGTCCGACCCTGCCACCGGGCGCGTCGAAGTGGTCTCGCGAGAGTTCGACGCGCCACGGCGGTAGCCGGCTACGTCACTTGGCCGGGCAGTGCTTCCAGGCCATGTGGTACACGGTGCTGATGTCCCCGTCGGTCGAGTCCATCGTCATGAAGCTGACCTTGCTGGGCGTCGAGCTACCCGCGCTCACCCGCAGCTCGGTGTTGATGTTGAAGTTGCGCAGCACCCCGCAGGGCGCCCAGACCATCTGGGCCCAGTCGGTGCTGTCGGTGGCCTGCCAGTCGTCGTTGTAGGGACCGTTGAAGGGGTGGGTCTTGGACGCGGTGTTCGGGGACCCCTGGAAGTAGTACGACGCCTTCTGCGTGCTGGTGGCGCCGGACTGGAGCGAGAGGAAGCCCCGGTAGTCCGCGCTGGCGATGGCGTAGGTGAAGCCCTGCGGGACGTGGACGACCAGGTTGAGCTGGCAGTTCTTGCGGAATGCCGTGGGGTCGGAGTTGCCGCCGACCTGGGCCAGGTAGTTGCTGTAGGTCACCGTGAAGGCGGTGTTGTCCGGGGAGACGGCGACTGCGGCCGTGCCCTGCGGACAGCCTGAGCCATTCACGGTGGCGACGTCGATGACGATCTTGTCCGGGGGCGGGTCGTCGAAGACGGGCGAGGAGCTGGAAGCGGGTATCGCGGTGGTGAGCAGAGCGGCTACGGCGCCGCTCAGCAGGAGTCCACCAGCCATGGTTTCTCCAGGTTGTCGAGTGGGGGGTTCAGCCTCCGACCCGTCCGTTCAACTTTGAAGGATCTGTGTGGAACCTGTGAAGGAGGAGGAGGCGAGGGAATCGTAGGAAGCCCTACTCCCACCCGGGAGGGCGAACTCCGGCCATTCACACCGGGCTTTTCACGACTTCGATCCACCCCCGCCCGCCGCACCCGCTTCCACGACCTCCGCCACTCGACCGCGCCCCTGCTCCTGGAACAGGGAGTCGACTCGTCGTGATCAAGGAACTCCTCGGCCACGCCCACATCGGCGTCACCGCCGGCGTCTACGCCCACGTACGCATCCGCCTTCAGCGAGACGCCATCGACCTGCTCGGCCACGCGCTCGACCGCCCCTGACAGCCAGACGGCGGCGGACACCACTGTGTCCGCCGCCGTTGCCGTCAACTACTGCCGTCAGGCGGCAAAACGGCCCCTGCAGTGACATCCGCAGGGGCCGCATCTTTGCGCCTGAACGCGTAGTGAATCGGAAGCCTTAAATCGGCTCTCCCGCCACTCCGCTAAACCCGACGAGGCCGTTCCTCTTCGCCATGTCAAGAATCTCGGGGAGGTAATCCAGTTGGCGAACCGAAAGGGTCAGGAGGACGTACTTTCCTGCGTCATCCGGTTCCTCTTCAAGGTCGAACCGTGACGGCTCCAGAACGTCTTCGACATCCGGCCACCGAGTCAGCAATTCCTCCCGGAACCGCAATACGTCAGGGCTCACGACAAGGTCGCCGGTGTCACCTTCAGCGATGTTGTCGAAGACTTCCTCAGGGTCTCCGGTGCTGCGCTTCCAGAAACCGAAGTCGCTGCTCACGGGCCGTCCTCTCAGGTTAGGGGTTGCAGATTGGACACTCTGTGCCGCGACGGACGACTGACGTTTGGAACCCGTACGTCTTCGCTAGCCATTCGTCCTTCCTGCGCTGACCCTTCGTGTAGTTCGATTTGTTCACCTTCACCTCGTAGAGGTGAAGATTTCCGTCTGGATTCCTAACTGCGATATCTACTTGACGAACGCCATAAGGGGTCCAGAGCTCAAGCCCGTTCCCATAGCTCTCGCTATAGATATCAGACTTCTTGTAGAACTTCTCAAACGTCTCCGTCATTTCATCTACGCCTGCAGCACCCCGGACTTTGTCATGCTTCCGAATGCCGCAGTTGCTGTTGTGAACGAGTACCGGTGTCTCGCCCGCAAGCACATAGTACGTGTGCTACGCGAAGCCTTCGACCTGCTTTTTCGCAGGTCAAGTACGGTTTGCTGGTCCGGTGAGGTGCGTGGGTGTCCGTGGTTGTGCGGGGTTGTTGCCGTCGCTACTGCCGTCAGGCGGTTCAGCCCAGGTACGGCTTCTCGCGCTGTTCCAGGAAGTGCTGGAGCCTGAGTCGTTGGGTGTGGTGCATCGGCAGCTGTTCGATCTCTTCCGGCGGCACGAACCGGAGTTCGGTGGACTCGTCGGAGATCTCCAGTTGGCCGCTGGTGATGCGGGCGGTGAAGCAGACGTTGAACTGGCGGCGGACCTCGCCGTCGGTGTAGGCGATGATGTGTTTCGGGTCGGTGTAGGTGCCGACCAGGCCGGTGATCTCGACGTCGAGGCCGGTCTCTTCCTTGACCTCGCGGACGGCCGTGCCGGGCAGGGAGTCGGTGAGGTCCATGCCGCCGCCGGGCAGGGCCCATAGGTCGTTGTCGCGGCGGCGCTGGAGGAGGATGCGCCCGTGGTCGTCGGTGACGACGGCGGATGCGGCGACGACCATGCTGTTCGGCTTGGGCGCGTTCGGGTCGTCGTAGTACTCGGTGCGAACCACGGTCAGCCTTCCTCTCGTACGGGGGTTGCCGTCGCCCACACGGCGTCGAAGCTCTCGGCGTAGGTGTCGAACATGCCGCCTGTCTCGTGTCGGCGAAGATGCCATACGGGGGCGGCGTACGCGTTGACGCCCCAGACATGGGCGTTGACGAGTTGCTGGTCGTCGGCGCGGTAGAGGGAGTTGTAGAGCGTGGTGCCGTGGGTGCGGACTTCGATGCCGGGGGTGCCCGTGAGTGGCCTGTAGTGCATGAGGGCGAGGCGGCAGCGGGATTCGATGCCGTGGCCGAACCGCTCCTCCTGACCGCGGGCTTGGACGTTGTCGCTGCCGGCGTCCCCGATCGCGACGCGGACGGTGCAGCCTTCGGCGGCGCGTTCGGTGAGGAGTTCGTTCAGCCGCGGGTAAGCCTCGTGGAGGAAGACGGCCGCGTAGACGAGGATGTCGATCCGTTCCCGGGCCTGGGCCATCAGGTCGGTGAACGCCGAGACGGGGATGTCGGCCCGCTGCTCGTAGAGCGCCACCAGTTCGGGGCTGATGGCGCGGGCGGGGCGGGCCTGGCGGAGCGCCGGCCAGAGTGCGTGCACATCTTCTCCCAGGGCCTTGGCCGCCTGGAGGGCGGTGGCACGACGTGGGATACGCCCGAGGTTCACCCAGCGCTCGACCGACTTGGGGTCGACCTCAACCTGCTGAGCGAGTGCGGCGTACGTCCAGCCTCCCGCCGCCATGACGGCTCGTAGTCTCTCGTTCGGCACGAGTCTCCCCCTTCGTCTCAGGACGGCACTAGGGACGTTCTACACGGTGCAGGACGTCCCGAAGTGGGGTTTGGTGGAGGTTCCTTCGTCCCGGTGACCGGCGTGAGGATCGGTGCCCACCCTGCGGCACCAACAGGCCCAGGGGCACGCATCAACGCCGCCGAGGAGCGTCACCGTGCGAATGAGCGCCACCCCATGTGTTCCCGCCCTGCGACTGGACGCCCGGTCGCGCACCGCCTCGCCGGGGTGGTCACGTTGACGGCCCCCACCCCAGATACCGGCGGGCAGACCGTCTCGCCCGGTACCGGTGCCCTGGTGGTCGACCGGCGGAGCGGCAAGGTGGGCGTGGTGATGGGGCATGTGGGGCCGTACGTGCAGCTTCGACCGCCACGCGGTGGCCTGGAGTGGGACGTGCCGCCCGAGGACGTTCGCCTACCGACTCCGACGGAGGAGTTAAGCGCGAAGGTGGCCGTGGCCAACCGGAGGTGGGGACGGTGACCCCTCGCTCGGTCCTGCGGTACGAGACCTGGACGCTCCAGCCCGACCGCGAGCCGGACGCGGAGCCGGTCCTGTACGCGATGCAGTGCGCCGTGGACGGCGAGACGTCTCCGGCAAGTGAGGACTTCGCCGACCCGCAGGACTGGGTGCTGCGGCACTGCGGCCAGAACCCGTCCCACCACACCTACCGGGAGATCATCACCCGGCCCTGGCGGGCCTGGCGGCGGACGTGACCCGTCCCGCTCGCTCAGGAGCCGCACCGCGCTGACCTACCCAACTCCCGTCCCTGCCGGGCGCGGCCGATCGAGGCTCCCCCTACTCGTCAGCCCTGGCAGGGGCGGGCCTTACGTGCGTGCCGTGCCCATGGCCATGAGGTTCTGGCCTCAGCCACAGAAAGTCAGCCACGACGGCGGGCGCGCCGACCGATCACCCGTCACGTGTGTCTCGCTCAACCCCGCACCGGCATCAGCCCAGTTATCTCCATCGTCACGGCCCCAGCCAGGCACCACGGCCGGTGTTCCGGACGACAGCGCCGCCGCACGGTACGAGCTTGCCGGACGGCCTCTCGGGTGCCCGGCCGGTCTGCTGCTGAGTGGTCGGACAGCGGGGCTCTCGGTTGGCAGTCCGGCCTATGCTCCCGGCTCTGCGCGCCGAGTGGTCGGCGGCCGTCGCCAGCGGGGCGGCAGACAGGAGCGGGCGGCGGTCACCGACCGCCGGCGCGCGGCGGCCCGCGTCAGCGGGACGCCCTTGATCAAGTAAAGAAACTCTGAACAGCTCACCCCGTCGAACCCACCGGCCGGGCTGCCGGGTCGAGGGTCACGGCCGCTGTTGCCGGCGCTTCTTCGATTCGGCCAGTGCGGTCTTCAGCTTCTCGCTCGGCGATACGTCCGGATCGGCTTCGTCGTCGTGGAGGGGTGGCAGGAACAGGCCGCGGCGGCTCTTCTCTCGCTTGACCTTCCGGCGCTCGTTGAAGAGCCGCTGATGCTCCTCCCGGACCATGACCCATCGCCGGTCCAGGTCTGCTTCTCGTTCCAGAAGTTCGTCATCGCTGAGGTCGGCGAACTCGGTGGCGGCTGCGCGCGCCTCGCGGTCGATCTCCTCGCGCAACAGGTAATTCGTGATGGGCCCATAATGCTTGCCCGGTTCCGGCACTTGACGGACGAAGACGCCGCGTCCCTTGACCGCGTACGCCAGCCCGTCCTGCTTGAGGCGTCGATAGGCGTTCTGCGCGGTGGAGTTGGCGACTTTGAACCGCTCTTGGATCTCCCTGGCGGGCGGGAGCTGGGAACCCGGGGGGTAGGTGCCTTCCACGATTTCCCGGCGGAGGATGTCGGCGACCTGGGCATACGGCGGTCGGGCGTCGTCGTTGCGGATGACGTCGAGTGGCCAGTCAGGCCCCTCGCCGTCGGCTTCCTCCTGATCGCTCTCGGCCTCGCCGTCGCCCCCTTTGACGGAGGTGCTGACGTAGCTGCCCCGGCCGAGCTGGGAGTAGACCAGGCCCTCTTGCTTGAGCACGCGCAGGGCGTTCTGGACGGTGGAGCTGGAGACACCGAACCGGTCACCCAGCACGTTGGCCGATGGCAGCCGCTCGCCGGGGCGGAACTCACCGTTCAAGATCGCATCCCGCAGTGCCTCAGCGGCCTGGAGGTACGGCGGCCGAGAGTCCTCGTCCAAGGGCAGGGTCATGCCCCCACGGTATCGCCAGCAGGCCGTAGCGCTACAGGCACATCCCCAGGTTCTCCACCTGACCGCCCACCAACCTGACCGCCCACCAACCTGATCGAAGTCGCAACCTAATCGCTCTTGCAAGTTGAGCGATTATCTCCCTATGCTCCATGTCGAGCCGATCAAGCGGCTCTATCGAACAAGGGGTGTGACGGCATGGCCATGACTCGAATCCGCGTTGCCCTGCTGCCGTCGGCGGTGTGCATCGCGGGCACCGAACCGGCACTGAAGATCAAGGACCAGCAGACCGGGGAGGTCGCCACCGACCGGGAGACCGGTGCGTCGCTGTACACGGTGACCGTGATGCTCATGGAGGACGGCCGGGCCGAAGTCCTGAAGATCACCGTCCCGGAGACTGGCCTGGCGACTGGGCTCAAGTCGGGGGCGATGGTACGGCCGGTCGAGCTGTTCGCGACACCGTGGGCGCGGATCTTCAACGGTCAGCTCTCCGACGGTGTCGCCTACCGGGCTTCCCGCCTGGAGCTGGTGACGGTGGAGGCGGCCCAGTGATCCGCCTCGAACACCGCACACCGGAACGGGAATTGCACCCGATCCGTCCCCTCCCTGGGACCGAGGACAAGGCCACGTTCGCCGTCTCGGCGGCGGTACTCGATCTACTCGGCCTGAGCCCGGAACAGGCGGCCCGCCTCGACCTGGGCGATGTGTTCCGCCGGATACACGAAGAGGGGGCCTGACGTGGAAGTTGTGACGGAATACGCGTCGTACGCGCTGCCGATCGCTACAGCGCTCATCGGTGTGTGGCTGCTCGTGACGGTGGTGCGCTACGTCCGGGCCGACCGGGGCACGCGGGTCAGCATGCGGCAGGCCGTCCGGGTCCGCTGGGGCTGGGTACGACTCGCGAGGATGGCCGGGCTGACGGTCACGGACAAGACCCCGAGCCTGCTCGCGCAGATCACTGCCCAGAAGGACAGTCCCCCGCCCGCGCCCCGGGTGCTGACTCCGAAGATCAAGGTCAAGCCCGACCAGTTCGGCGTGATCGTGCGGGCGCGGACGCTGCCGCAGGTCGGGCTGGAGGAATATCAGAAGGCGGCGCGGTTCCTGGCGGACGCCTGGCGGTGCACGCGGGTCTCCGTGCTGCCGGACGGCCCCGGCAAGGTGGTCATCCGGGGCGTGCGCTCCGACCCGCTGACCACACCGACCGCCCACCGGCCCACTGGCCGCCCACTCGCGGACCTGACGCGCTGGGAGCTGGGCGTGGACGAGTACGCCGCCCGGGTCTGCGTGTCCCTGGCCAACGTGCCCGGGGTGACGGTGGCCGGCGTCCCGGGTGCGGGCAAGACCTCGGGGGTCAACAAGTTCATCTGCGACTTCGCACCGTCGGCCGCCGTGTAGATCGTGGCGGCGGACGGGAAGGTGTCGCGGGCCTCGGAGGGCGACTACGCCGACCTGGTCGAGCGGATGTTCGCGTTCTGTGGTGACGACCTCGACGAAGCGAACGCGCTGTTCAAGCGCCTGGTGGAGCTGCGCAAGCGGCGCTCGGCGACCATCCGGGACGTGCTGGGCGTGAAGAACATGTGGCACCTCGGCCCCTCGCCGGAGTGGCCGCTCACGGTCCTGATCATCGATGAGGCGCACACGTACTTCCGCGAGTACAAGGGCAGCGACGCCACCACCAAGCAGCTCGGCGCGCTGACGGCGGAGAATGCGCGCTTGGTGGAGGACCTGGTCAAGAAGGGCCGCAGCGTCGGCATCCTGGTGATCCTGATCAGTCAGAAGACCACCGGGGATGCCATCCCGACCTTCATCCGCGACGTGTGCCCCATCGGGCTGTCCTTCGCGCAGAAGACCGTGGAAGCCGCGGTGGCCGCGCTGGGTGAGGACATCCGCAACTGGCCCGACGCCAGCCCGGTCACCTTGCAGGACCCCGCCTACGTCGGCGTCGCGGTGATGGCGATGCAGGGCCGCCCCGGCTACACCCGCATCCGCACCCCCTACGTCTCCGACACCGACGCCGCCCGCATCGCGGACGCCACCTCGCACCTGACCGCCGATCCCGCCTTCCTCCTGGACGCCCTCCTCGACACCGCCGGCCGTACGGCACCCGACGACACCCCGGTTCCGCTCAACAAGTAGCTCCGAACACCCTTTATCCGAAAGCAGGTTGAGATCATGGCGGAGGAACAGTTCACCCGGCGCACCGTGACCGTGGTCATGGCGGTCATCGCGGGCCTGGCCTTCGTCTTCTCCTTCGGCAACGTCTGGGCGCTCGCCCTGCGCCTCGGTGTTCCGCACCCGATCGCGCCGCTGATCGCACCCATGGTGGACCTGTCCGTCGTCGGGTTCCTGGTCGCACTCCGGTTCCTGGCCCTGCGCGGCGTGGCCAAGGCGGAGTTGCGGGCCGGTACCCGGCTGCTGCACCTGTGCGGGCTGCTCACCCTCGCCCTGAACACCGCCGACCCCCTGCTGACCGGACGATACGGCCGGGCCTGCCTGGACACCGTCGCCCCGCTCCTGCTCCTCGGCTGGGGCCACGTCGGCCCCGCCTTCCTCGCCCAGTTCCACACCCTCACCCACCCCACTCCGCACCTGGAGACCACGCCCACCCCCGTCTCCGAACCGGTGCCCGACGAAGCACCCACACCCGAAGCGACACCCGCCCTGGTCGTCGGCGACTCCCGGCCCGAGGAACCACAACCCGCTCCGACTCCGACCCCGGCCACTACCCCGCCCATCACCGTCGCCAGGACGATCCGACCCGCCTCCGGTCCGGCCTTGCCCGCTGCCCTGCTGGACGCGGCCCGGCGCATCGCGGACACCCACCGCACCGAGCACGGAACCCCCATCACCGCCGCCCATCTGGGCACGCGCATGGGCGTTGCCCTGCCGGTGGCCACCGCCGCACTCGCTCAACTCTGAGCCCCGCGCCCACGCGGTCCGCATCACCCCTCGCTGAACCCACCCCCGCCCATGGGCTGGTTCGTCATGCCCCGAGCAGCACCAACACGCCTTCCTGTCTGGCTGGTTGCTGCTCGGAGCCCCCACCCGACAGAAGGGACACGCCCCGAATGGTCACCCTGGACCTGCGCCACGTGGCAAGCCCCGCCGTGCGGGATCTGCTCCACCTGGTCAACCACCCCGACTTCGACCGCGCACAGCAGCAGATCGAACGCCTCGGCGGCTGCACCGAACCCATCCGCCTGACCGGCCACACCGCCACCGTGGACACCACGACCGGTGAGGTGCTGCGCTCCTACGCCACGTCCGACGAGCCTGCGGGCAGCCTGCTCACCGGGTGCGGCAACCGCCGCTCCTCGCGCTGCCCGGCCTGCTCCCGCCTCTACGCCGCCGACACCTACCACCTCATCCGCGCCGGCCTCTCCGGCGGCAAGACCGTCCCCGACACCGTACGCACCCACCCCCGCGCCTTCGCCACCCTGACCGCTCCCTCGTTCGGTCCCGTCCACAACCGCCCCGCCACCCCGGGCGGCGATGTACTGCCCTGCCGCTGCCGCAAGCTCCACGAAGCCACGGACGCCCTGCTGGGGATGCCGCTGAACCCGGCGACGTACGACTACGCGGGCGCGGTCCTGTTCAACGCCCACGCGGGAGCCTTGTGGGCCCGCTTCACCACCTACCTGCGCCGGGAACTCGCCGCCCGGCTCGGCATGACCCAGAAGGCCGCCCGCTCGGTCCTGCGTGTGTCCTTCGCGAAGGTCGCCGAGTACCAGAAGCGCGGCCTGGTCCACTTCCACGCCGTGATCCGGCTCGACGGCCCCGACGGCACCCACCAGCCCCCACCTCCGTACGCCACCGTCGCCGTACTCGCCGACGCCATTAGGGCCGCCACCTCGCGGGTCCGCGTCAGGATCGAGTCGGACGCGGTCGGAGAACGCGAACTCGCCTGGGGCGAACAGCTCGACGTACGCGAGATCGCCGCCTTCGGCACCGACACCGAACTGACCGACCAGGCCGTGGCCGCCTACGTCGCGAAGTACGCCACCAAGTCTGCCGACGCCTCCGGCACCCTCGACCGCTCCCTGTACTGCCGCCCCTGCCAGGGACGCGGCGCCACCCTCCTGCCCCACGGCACCTCGCTCCCCTGCACCGCCTGCGACGGCACCGGACAGGCCCGGCCACTGCCCCGCCTCGCCGTCGCCCGCCACGTGCGGCAGATGATCCGCACCTGCTGGGAACTCGGCAGGCTGCCCGAGTTCGCCGACCTGAAGCTCTGGAAGTGGGCGCACATGCTCGGCTTTCGCGGCCACTTCTCCACCAAGTCCCGCCACTACTCCGTCACGCTCGGCGCGCTGCGCGACGCCCGCCGCACCTGGCGCACCGAACAGGCCCGCGCCCACGCCGGCCTCCCCGAACCCGACCCGACAACCACGCTCGTCGTCGGCCACTGGGACTACCTCGGCTCGGGCTACAGCCCCGGCGCAACACTCCTCGCGGCCGCCGTCTGGCACCGCAAGGAACAGGAACGGCAGTTCACGGCCGAAGGGGGCAGCTGATGACCTCGCCCCCGCTCACAGCCTTCCACGCAGAGGCGGTCCCGGCGCTGGATCTGCTCACGGTCCCCCAGGTGATGGCCCGCCTCCAACTCGGCCGCTCCGCCGTCTACGACCTGCTCCGCACCGGCCAGCTCGCCTCGATCACCCTCGGCCGCGCCCGCCGCATCCCCACCCACGCCCTCACCGACTTCATCCGCACCCGCCTCGAACAGGAAGCCGCCTGATGACCACGCCCCGCGACACCCCCGCCTCCCGCCGTACCCGCGCCAACGGCGACGGGACCGTCTACCAGCGCAAGGACAGCCGCTGGGAAGCCGCCGGATACGTCCTCGCCCCCGGCAACACCCGCAAGCGCGTCCGCGTCTACGGCAGCACCCGCAAGGAAGCCCTGGCCAAGCTCACCGAGAAGATCGCTGCCAGCAACCGCGGACTCCCCGTCCCCTCCGCACAGGGCAGCCTGGCTGCTTACCTGACGTACTGGCTGGAGAACGTCGCTGTACACCAGCTCCGTGAGAACACCCACACCCGCTACACAGCCTGCGTCCACCGGTATCTCATCCCCGGCCTGGGCAAGAAGAAGCTCACCAAGCTCACCGCCAAGGACGTCCGCACCTGGCTCAACCAGCTCCGCGTCACCTGCCAGTGCTGCACCCGCGGCCTCGACACCGCCCGCGACCAGCCTGTCTGCTGCGCCACCGGAAAGTGCTGCTCCAAGCGCCTCTCGCCCCTGACCCTCGCCTACGTGCACTCCGTCCTCAAGTCCGCCCTGGAGCACGCGGTACGCGAGGAGGAGATCCCCCGCAACATCGCCCGCAACGTCCGCACCGGCACATCCCGCCCCCGCCGCTTCGAACCCCTCACCGCCGACGAAGCTCACACGTTCCTGGCCGCCACCAGCGGGCACCGATTGCAGCCGCTGTTCGAACTCGCTCTGCACACCGGGCTCCGCAAGGGCGAACTCCTCGGCCTGCGCTGGGAAGACCTCGACCTGGCCGGCGGAACCGCCAGCATCCGACGCACCCTCCAACGCACCAACTCCGGCGGTCTGACCGCCTTCCCGACCAAGACCCAGAGTTCCGAACGGCGCATCGCCCTACCGACGCCGTGCCTGCGCTCTCTCAAACAGCACCGCGACCGACAACTCCAGGAACGCGAGGCAGAGGGGACGGGCTGGAAGGGCAGCGGCTATGTCTTCACCCGCCCGGACGGTGCTCCGATCGAGGGGTCCACCCTCACCCGGCACTTCAACACCCTGCTCCATCAGGCCAGACTCCGCCGCATCCGGTTCCACGACCTCCGCCACTCGACGGCGACCCTCCTCCTGGAGCAGGGAGTGGAACTCGTCGTGATCAAGGAGCTGTTGGGCCACGCCCACATCGGCGTCACCGCCACCATCTACGCCCACGTCCGGCTCCGCCTCCAACGCGACGCCATCGACCTCCTCGGCCACGCCCTCCGCAACCCCGCCGAGACCACCAGCAAGCCCGACGACGGCGACGAACCACCCCTCGTCGGAGCCGCTGTCCGCTGACGTTGCCGTCAACTACTGCCGTCAACCACCCCAGAAGCCCCGCCAGGACGCACCTGACGGGGCTTCCGCTTTGCTGAAGCTATCCAGCAAAAGGGTTACGGAATCGGGCAGAGTTCACAGGCTCGGCCGCTTGCCAAAGTACGGTCTTACCACTCTGGCCAACTTGAACTGGATTGCACGCAGAGTCCGAATGCTCGACTCGTCGCTAAATCCTGTGGTTGTCGTCCATTCGCATCCCGAACCTGCAAGATCGCTAACGAAGACAATCTCTACGGCCAGCAATACGCGCGCCCAATCGACCGGGGCTATCGGAACGCTTTCTCCGAGTTCGGCACGCAACCTGCCGCATTGGTCGAGCAGATCCTGCACACCTTCGAACCCCATGCCAATAGCGAGCTCATCGCCGCATCGAGCCGGACCACCCCATTCCAGGAGTGCGCGCCGCAGCCAGGCGACCTCGTCCGCGGTGAGCAGGTCACTCGCCGCTACAGGAGTTTCAGGCATCAGTTCAACCCGTCCCAGTAATCGTCAATCGTCGTCGGATCTCGGCGGAAGATAGTACCGCCATCCGGATGCATCGGGTCGTGAATCACGATCGTGGACCCGTCCTTCCCCTGATACGCTCTCCGCCCGCCGCCCAGCGGTTTCGTACGGGCCGGATTCTGCATCACGTCCCGGGCGAGGTCGCCAATATCCTTGGGCGACTGTCCCGGAAAGTCACCGGCATGCTTGCTTCCCGCGTGACCGTTACCGATGTCCGCAGCATCTTCGATGCGTTCCTCAGGGGTGCACCAGTCTGAATTGTGAACGAGGACCGGCGTCGACCCAGCGAGTACATAGTACGTGTGCAGATCTTCAACCGTGAGGTTGTACGTACGCGTACGTGCCGAATAAGACCGGTTCACCGTGACTTCGACGGTGGTGCCGTCCGGCTCACGCAGGTGCATGCCGGCCGTCAGGTCACCTGCGCTCACCCACTGGCCGAGTTCCGGCACCCAGAAGGGGTGCTCATGTGTGGCCGTGAGCTTGCGCTCGCCCGCCGGTGTTTTGATCGTGAGTTTGTTGAAGTGCTTGTCGTGGTCGTTGACGATCAGGCGGGTGACCTTGTGCGGTCCGGATTCTCCTGTCTTCGGATCCGTGGCCAGCACTTCGTCGCCGACCTTCATGTCCTCGATGTTCTTCGAGGATTTGTCCGCCAAGAGAACCTTGGTGCCGGCGAGGAAGCAGTTGCAGCCACCGGGCTTTTGGCGCAGGCGCAGTCCGCCGAGCCCGATGCCTCCCGGGCCTTCTCCGCCGTCGGCGGCGAGGGCGACCCCGTCCGCCATGGCCGCGCCTTCGCCCCAGCTGAGCCCTGCGGGGCACTTCCCGCCTACCGCAAGACAAGCGGCGCCCTTTGAATTATTGACATTCGACGAGTTCACAGGGAAGGACTGGTCGGTGCAGGCGTCGCGTCCGTACAGGTCGCAGAGGAAGTCGAGCTTTTTGTAGAACGCGTTGATATACGCGGGCGCCTTGCTCCAGTTGGCCTTTACCTTGACGGTGGGGAAGACGGATATGTATCCGTCCCCGTCGTAGTCGTACTGGGCTGTGCCTTCGTCCTTCCAGGTGACGCTAGGGCGTTTGTCGGTGGCATCGCGTACGCAGCCGCCGGGTTTGGTGCAGGGTGCCGTACCACCGGATTCAGCGTCCAGGATCAGACCGGTCGGGTCCGAATGGGAGACCGGGCCGTTGTTGCTGTAGGTGTACCCGTTGATCTGGAGCGGGTCCGCGATGTCGATGATCGGGTCCGCGGAGAGGAAGCGGCCGGAGTTCTGGTCGTACTCGCGGGCGCCCATGTGGGTGAGGCCGGTAGTGGTGTCGTCGATGCCGACGCCCAAGTAGCCGCGCTTGTTGGGCCAGTTCGACGCCTTGGGTCCGCGCAGTTCTCCGTAGGGCTTGAAGGCGCGGCGAGTGACCGGCTGGGAGCCGGACAGTTGGACTGTCGTGTTGGCCGTGCCGAGGTTGTCCGCGATGAGGGCGTTGAGCTGGTGGCCGGTCGTGGCGCCGTTGCTCGTCGTGCGCACGACCGTGGGTGCGCCGGCCTGTACGTAGGAGCGTGAGGCCTGGGTGATGGTGCCTGTCGCGTTCGTCGTCAGTTCCGTCTCGCCCAGGTACAGGGTGGACCCGGACGGGGAGTTCTCCAGCAGACGGTTGCCCGCGGCGTCGTAGACGTATGTCGTCGTCTTGCCGTCGCCGGTGATGGAGTCGAGTTTGTTCTCCGGGGACCAGCGGAGGTCTTGGGTGGTGTTGGGCAGGACACGGAGCCGGGTGTTGCCGGTGTTGTCGTAGGTGTAGGTGCTGCCCTTGCCCGACAGGGTGGAACTGATGCTCGTGACCGTGTGCGGCTGCTTCAGGTAGGACGGCGTGGTGCCGTTTCCGGTGACCGTCTTGCCGTAGCTGTAGGTGTAGGAGACGTTCTTGGTCGCGTCTGCCGTTGCCGTGTCGTGCTCGGTCATGGCGGCGCGGTTGCCGAGCCAGTCGAAGGTGAAGGACTGGCGGTAGGCGATGGCGCCCGTGGAGACGGTGGTGGTGTCCGGGGCCGCTGCCTTGAGGGTGGAGGTGAGCGACGTGTCCGGGCTCGTCGGATCGGCTGCGTCGTCCGAGGCGTCTGCGATGGGGCCTGAGGACGGCGCGTAGTCGGTGCGGTAGCCCCAGGTGGTGCCGTTGGAGGCCTTGCAGCCGGTGCCGCTGCCGGTCGGCGTGATCTTCGAGGTCCAGGCGTGGACCAGTTCACCCATAACGTCGTAGGTGAAGCACTGGGTGTCCCAGGTGTCACCGCTCGCCTCGCTGAGCTTGCGGGCGTTGGACGTGATGGTGCCGGACGTGTCGTAGGCGTAGTAGCCGTCGGCGATGCGGTGCGGGCCTGCTGTTTCGCGGTCTGCCACAGTCCGCTGGAGACGGCCGGTGTGCGGGTCGATGAAGTTGGTTGTCCAGACCCGGGACGGCTGGGATCCCGAGACGGTACGCAGGGGCTCGCCGTAGGGCGAGTAGGTGGCGTCGGCTGCGTACCAGGTCAGGCCGGAGGTCGATTCGGGGAGGCCGTCGGAGTTGTAGCGGGTGACGACCTTTTCCTTCGCCAGACCACCCGCGGCGGGCAGCGTGACCGACTGCTGCCGGCCGGTGGGCGTGTAGGCGTAGCTGTAGGTGTAGGTGCCGGTCAGCCCGGTGGTCATGGAGTTGGCCGGGATGACCGTCTCGTTGCCGGTGGGGTGGTAGTCGGCGTCGTAGCCGGTGACTCGGGTGACGTAGTCGCCGCCGTCGGTGTGCCGGGTGGCACTCCCGGGCCGACCGATTCCTCCGGGTGCGTCGTCGTAGCTGTATTCCGTGACCGGTGAGGAGGCGGCGGAGCCCTGGCGGACGTACTTCACCCGTCCGAGCAGGTCGTACTCGGTGAAGGTCTCCTGTTCGCGGGCGTTCTTGGTGTGGTTGGGCCGGTCTGCGTCGTCGTACCAGGTGTACGTCGTGCCTGTGTCGGGGTCAGTGGAGGAGGTGACCCGTCCCCGGGCGTCATAGGTGTAGGACCAGACGGTGCCCGCTGGATCGGTGACCGTGCTGCGCTTGCCCCGGGTGTCGTAGTCGTACCGCGTCGTACGGCCGGCAGTGGCGTCGGATGCCTCCTGCGTGTAGTGCTTGACGGAGGTGACCCGTCCGAGCGCGTCGTAGTACGTGCGGGTGGTGGGTGCGGTCGAACCCGCGGGGTTGATCAAGGTACTGGTGAAGCTGTAGCTGGTGGATGTCGCGTATGTGTAGTCGCCACCGTGGTACGCGGCGGCGCGGACCTCGCGCTCTCTGCCGTCGTAGCCGTATTTGACGGAGCTGGGGATCAACGCCTTGGACCGGGGAGCGAACAGCTGCGCCTCCGGTTCGCCCTTGGCCAGGTAGCCGCTGGTCTGCTCGTCGGCCAGGCCGTGGTCGTCGTAGGTCGTGTCGGTGATGATCCGGCCGGGTCCGTGGGCCTCGGACTGCGTCTGGACCGCTCGCGCGAGGCCGTCGTAGAGGGTGACCTGGCTGCCGTAGGTGCCGTCGTCCTTGAGCGTCCTGACCGCGACGGCGGCAGGACGGTTCTCCTTGCTCGTGGCGGTGGCCGACTGGTAGTCGATCACGACGTTCGGGGATGTGCCGCCCGATGCCCGAGAGGCTGACCAGCCCTTGATCAGGCGGCCGAGACCGTCGTACTCGTTGCGGGTGACACGGCCGTTGGGATCGGTGACGGTGAGCGGGAGACCACGGCCGGGGTCGAACGTCGTCGTGGTGGCCTGCTCCTGGGCATTGATCGCCTTGCTCTGGGTGACCGGGCCGCCCGTCTCGGGGGTGTACTGGGTCTCGCTGGTGCCCTCGCCGGGCTTGCTGACCTTGCGAACCCGGCCCAGATCGTCGTACTCGGTCTCTGTGACGTGGGAATAGGAGGTACCGGCCCCGTCGATCTCCGCCACGGAGGTGGGCCGGCCCTTGGCCGGCGCCGCCCCGAAGGCGAGCTTGTCGTAGCTGGTCCGCTGCGCCGACATCAGCTGGGTGGCGAGGTCGGCGTTCTCGTAGCCGGCGCACGACGTGCCGGTGGTCCGCTGCTCCTTCGGCAGGCCGATCAGCCAGGCGGTCGTGTTGTGGACGTACGACGTCACCGTGCAGGTCTGGTCGGTGAGTGTCTCGCCGCTGCCGTTGGGCTTGACGACCGCCGTCTCGACTTGGAGGGGCAGGCCGTAAGTGTCGTCGACGGTGGTGAACGTACGGACGGCCTGCCAACCGCCGGCGTCATCGGTGGTCTGGATGTCGTCCGTGCGCTTGATGCCTGTGCGGTGGGCGAGGAGCGGGTCCGACTCCGTCCCGTCCTCGTTCTCCCGGGCGCGGGACGCGGTCTGCTTGGACCAGGGGTAGTTCAGCGTGCGCCGGACGACGGGGCCCGCGGAGTCGCGGTAGGTGAGGGTCTCCGCGGTCATGCCCGCGTACTGCGGGGCGTCGTCGGCGAGCAGTGTGCGCTCGTTCTTGGAGTCCTTGACCTCGCCGCCCGTGCCCTGGAAGTAGCGGGTGACCGAGTACGACTGAGGGTTGACCCCGCCCGGTGCCGGGGCAGTCTTGCTGCCCTTGGTGACCGAGATCTTCCGATAGCCGCGCCAGTCGCTGTACGTGCGCAGGGACGGCCGGGTGAACTCGTCGTCTCCCTTGGACCAGGCCGGGGCGTCGTAGGCGTACTTGGTGACGACGGGCTTGCCGTGCGAGGTGACCTTGTCGGTCTCGATCACCGAGGCGACGACGTACTTGTTGAACCACGCCTTGGCGGGGGTCTTCTCGTCGCCGTCCGGTGACCAGCGGACCGGGTAGCAGGTGCCGTTGGCCTTTCCCTTGTCGTCCGCGGGTTCGGTCCGGCAGCCGCCCGTGTACTCGACCTCGATGTCACCGCCGTACTCGGTGGAGACGGTACCGATGCGTGGGCGGGTGAAGCCCGGCCGCTGGTCGTTCTTGCCGGAGAGCACCAGGTTCGGCAGCTGGCGGTCCTTCAGCCAGGCGTGCAGAGGCGAAGTGGAGCCAACGGTGTACCTGGTGAAGCTGATGCCGTCGGCGGACTGCAGAGTGCCGCTGGTGTCGCCGGGGCCGTAGCCGGTGCGGGTGATCGAGTTCAGCCACAGGCCGGGTGAAGTGTCGTACCAGTCCTCCGGGAAGGACTGGTGGAGGGTGTAGACGTCCACCTTGCCCAGACCCTGCTGTCCCGCGCGGGCGCCCTTCGTGGTGATCGTGTCCAGACGCATCTGCGTCCAGAAGGACGGGAAGGCCGGGCAGAGCTTGGAGGTGGACTTGCAGTTGAGGTTGCCGGGGGTGTCCCACCAGGGCCGGTAGGCGCCCGGGTCGCTTGTCTTGTCGAAGTTTCCCGCAGCACACGCGGTCGCGGACTTCAGGCAGCGCTGCTGGGCACCGAACTCCACAACGGCGGACGGCTTGGTGAGGCTGTCCGGGCGCATGCCGTACTCGATGGTGGTCGGGTACTGCGCGCGGTCGTACTGCTCGGGCGACTTGTACTTCTTGCGGACGGCGTAGTAGTTCGTCTCCTGCCTGTAGTTGACGATCATGAGGTTGCCGTTGACGTCGATGACCTTGTCCAGGCCCCAGCGCCACGCCTGCTGCTTTCCCGCACCGCAGCGTGAGTCCGCGAAGGAGTCGGCGTGGCAGGGCTCGCCGGGGTGGTTGCCGAAGACAGGGACGGTGGAGACGGAGTTGGTGTCCGCGTGACCGCCGCCGACCTGGTTGACGCCGTAGTAGTACTGGGTGCCGTCGCGGGTGGTGACCACCCAGTATTCGCCGTTGTTGTCGTCGTTGCCGCCGCCGACGCGGTGTTCGATGCGGGTGCCGTCGTCCTGTTGCGGCCGATAGAACTCGCTGTCCTTCTCCGGATCGCTTCCTGAGGCCGGCACCCGGACCAGCTCGGTGGTCTTGCCCGCCAGGGACATCACAGCGTTGTACGACACCCAGCACAGGTCTGTTGTCTTGTCCTTCTTGGCCGTGTTGTTGGGTGTGCCGGCGTTCAGCTTCTTGCGGTCGTCCTGGCAAGGTCGGTAGCGGCGCTCGATGTAACCCGGGTCGTAGGACCAGCCCTCACCGATCCACGACGACTGCCCGGAGGAGACGGCCGTCCGCCCGTCCACCGTCTGCGAGTTGTAGCTGAGCGAGATCTCGGGTGCGGGGCCGGCGGGTGGACTGGGCACAGTCAGCGGGTAGGACCAGGTGAACGCGCCCGATGATCCTCCCGCTTCCCACTTTCCGTCGGAGGCGAGTGGCGTCGCCTTGAACGTGCCGCCTGCCCCGGCGCCCGAGTCGACGGCGGCGACGACCGCGGCACTGGGGCCTGCCGCCACGGGAGTCGCGGACGTGGTCCTGCGGTAGGCCGCCTGAACCACACCGGAGCGCTCGGACCGCGCGGATGTGGTGGAGGCCTGTGTCACCCCGGCTTCGGCCGCGGGGTCGACGGTCGCAGTCAGAGTTTTCGACGCTGTGTCGTTGGTCGTGTCCAGTTCCTCGTAGGCCTGGCACGCCTCGTCGTCCGGCGTCGTCAGATAACAGTCGGGAAACTGGACGAGCCGCAGCCGCGAGGCCCAGTCGGCGCCGTAGAGGCTCTTGAACTTGGAGTAGTCCAACTTCACCGACACCGGAACGGAGCCGGTGTCGGGGGCCTGGACCACCATGACGGCCCCGTCGATTCCCTGGCTCACTGCTGCCGCACGGTCGGGAATGGAGACCTGCCAGGTGCCGGTGGGAGCCGGCTGATCCTGGGCCTGGCCCAGGCTGACCGGCAGAGCGCCGACGGGGCTCAGACCTGCCTGGTCGGCCGTCACGACGGCCGTGTGTGCGGAGGCTGCCGAAGCCGTGGAACCGAAAGTGACCGAACCGGAGAGATTCGACGGCGGAGAGACCGTATTCGTGGCGGCGGACAGCTGTTCCTTGGGAATCTCCGCTCCGAGGCTGACCACCTTGGGCTTGACCGTCTGGCCCGGCACCGGCTGATCACGTTCCAGCGCCTCGAGGTCCAACGACTCGCGCGCGACCTCCGCCTTCGCCGGGTCCGGCGGCAGCGCCACCGCCTGAGCGGGCAGCAGACCGATCAGCAGCGCCGCCGCAGTGACGGGCACCGACGTTCGCACGATTCGACGCTTACGGACCGTCAAGAAGCGATCGAACACAGCGAGATCCCCCCGGACCACTTGCAGCGGGACCGGGCATGGGCCACGCGTGACGACATATCAAACAGCGGAGATTCTGTGATCAACCTGTGAGTGAATGCCAGCGACCAGCAGGCGATGTGAGGATCATCACGGTGCGTAACGACTCGCTACGCATTGAATGCAACCTAGCCGAAGGAAAACCCCTGAGAGGGAATTGATCGGGCGACCGAGAAGTATTGGACATTATGTACACAGGCCTTCAAATAGGGCATCATTTTCCCCTCCCTTGATGCCAGTTAATCCAATTTATTCCCTGGAAGCGGCTCACTCGTTTTGTGCGCCTGGCCACGAGGGATTCAAGAGCGGCGTCCCGTCAGCCCGCATGCCCAATTCGTTCACAAGATGACGACAGATTGCTCATAGGTCATCATCGGCTCGCCCGGCCGCGCGCTCTCATGCGATGGCCGCGAGGGGGAAGGGGAACCCGGTCGATGACACTCAACTGGCGCCGCAGATTCGGCCGTCGGACGAGCGCTGTACTTGCCGCGAGCGTGCTGGCCACGTCCGGGATCGTCTACGCGGGGCTACGGCTGGACGCCGACACGGGGCCCGCCGATGGCCACGACCGCCACCCCGCCAAGGCCGTCTCCGAGAGCGCTGCCCTGGCGCAGGCTGCGCGTACGGGGAAGAACGTCGAGGTCACCGCTGCCCGCACCGCTTCGTCCACCACCTGGGCCCGCCCCGACGGGCGTATGCAGAAGCGGCTCTACTCGTCCCCCATCCGCGCCAGGGTGGGCGGCGAGTGGAAGAAGATCGACCCGGGGCTGCACCGTACGAAGGCCGGGTGGGAGCCGAAAGCGACCAACACTCGGGTGGTCTTCTCCGCCGGCTCCCGCGGAGGCGGCGAGCAGCACAGCGGCCGTTCCATTGTGCGCCGCGTCTCCCTGTTGAAGGGGTCGGCCGCCGACTCGGGAACGCCCCTGGTGACGTTGCACGTCGGTGACCATGACATCCAGCTCACGTGGCCGGGTGCTGTCCCGACCCCGGTCATCGACGGCAACCGCGCTCTGTACCCGGACATCTTCCCGGGCGGTGACCTCGTGCTCACCGCCGACGACGACGGCTTCGCCCAGCTCGTCGTGCTGAAGAACCGCCAGGCGGCCTCTGATCCTCGCGTGCAGCAGCTGGCCTACGGCCTGAACTCCGCCGACCTCACCTTCCGGCTGGACCCTGTCACCGGCATCGTCAGCGCGGAGGACGCGGGCGGCGATGAGGTCGCCATGTCGCCCACGCCGCTGATGTGGGACAGCAACGGCACGCCCGCCGTCACGGACGGCACCGTGGGCGCAAGCTCCCAGCCGACCGAGCCCGAGACGCCCGACCCGACGGACTCAGCCTCCGCCACCCCCAGCGACAGCCCCGCTCCCACCGACGAAGCGCCGGTCCAGTCCGACGAGCAGAGCGACACCGACGTCGAGACGCTGCCCCCCGCAAGTGACGGCCCGGCGCCTTCGGTATCCGAATCCCCCCTGCCCTCCCCGCCGGCGGAGCCGTCACCGGCGCCCTCGCAGCCGGGCTCGGCGGCGACGCTGCGCCTACCTCTGCTGGACGGCCCTTCGCCCGACTCCCATGGAGCGCTGGTCGACACCGACTTGTCCCCGGGACAGTGGACCCTCACCCCGGACCAGGACTTCCTGGCCGATCCGGACACCACGTACCCGGTATTCATCGACCCGTCGGTCAAGAAGCACATCCAGCACTGGACCACTGCCTACGATCGCTTCCCCAAGGCCACGTTCTACGACGGCAAGGGCTTCAACAAGGGCGGTTCCCACGAAGCCCGCGTCGGTTTCGAGTCCGACACCTGGGGCACCTCCCGGTCCTTCTTCAACATCTCCTTCGACAAGGACCTGAAAGGCACCCAGATCACCGGCGCGAAGCTGCGTATGCTGGAGACCTACTCCTGGTCCTGCAGCAGCCGCTCCATGAGCGTGCACCTCACCGGAGAGATCGACTCACACACCAACTGGAGCAACGCGCCCAAGCTCCACGACGGCAACAAGCTGGCCACGAAGACCTTCGCACACGGCTGGAAGGCCTCCAGCTGCCGCGACGCGTACGAAGCCTTCGACGTCAGGCATGGGGCGCAGGAGGCGGCCGACGACGGCGACGACACCATCACCTTCGGGCTGCGCGCCCGCGACGAGGACTCCCAGTACGCGTGGAAGAAGTTCCAGGCCGACGGTGACAACGCCCCTGTCCTGGAAC
The DNA here is from genome assembly GCF_040630895.1 of Streptomyces sp. NPDC005728. Lineage (NCBI taxonomy): Bacteria > Bacillati > Actinomycetota > Actinomycetes > Kitasatosporales > Streptomycetaceae > Streptomyces > Streptomyces sp. NPDC005728. The sequence goes on along the minus strand of NZ_JBEXYL010000005.1, from coordinate 119,130 downwards.
TGATCTACAACCGCAGACCCACCATCGTGTCCAACTCCCTCGATCTGGGACCGGACGCCCGCTGCACCACCACCAAGCCCTACGCCCGTATGGGGTCGGGCGACCTGACCTTCACGGCCAAGGCCACGGACAAGGACAAGAACCTCGACTTCCTCGACTTCGACCTCTGGCCCATGGGCAAGTGGGACACGACCGGTGACCTGCTCCGCTCCGCCGGCAAGAAGTCCGTCGGCGGCGACACCGACACTGCCCTGGAAACCGCCACCTTCTCCACCAGCAGTCTGACGAACGGCACCGTCTACTCCTGGCGCGTGCGGGCCCTCGACGACGACGGCAGCTCGTCCTCCTATGCTCCGGCCACAACCCCCTGCCGGTTCGTCCTCGACACTACGGCGCCGAAGCCACCCAAGGTCACCTCCACCGACTTCCCGGACGCCGATGGCACCGACGACGGCTTCGGCAATGAGGGCGAGGACACGAGCTGGAGCACCAAGAAGTTCGGCACTCCCGGCTCCTTCACCTTCCGTGCGCTCAACACCGACGTCGTCCGCTACGAGTACGGGTTCAACACCACCAGCTTCCCCTTCTCCCTGGACCGCAAGACGGGCACCGCCACCTCGGTCAGCGCCGCGATCACCAACGCCAAGCCTCCGGCCGCCGGCCCCAACGTGCTCTACGTCCGCGTCGTCGACGGCGCCGGAAATCCCTCTGAGGCGACGAAGTACTTGTTCTACGTGAGCCCGAGGGACCAGGCCGACAAGCCCGGTGACTTCACCGGCGACGGCATGCCCGACCTCATGGTCGTCAACGAAGACGGCAACCTCGCCCTCTACCCCTCCGAAGCTGACAGGAACGACCCCACCAAGCCGATCGGCGACCTGGACTTCGCCATGCCCGGCGCCTACCGGTCCAACCCCGACAAGGACCCCAGCGGCGACGACCTGCCACCCTTCACAGGACTTCCCTCGGGCCACTTCAAGGGCGCCCTGATCACGCACAACGGCGACATCTACGGCGGTGACGGCCTCCAGGACCTCGTCGTACGCGTCGGCGGCAAACTCTGGGTCTACCCCGGAGACGGCTACGGCGCCGTCAACGCCGACAAGCGCCGCGAGATCCTGCTCCCCGATGGAGCGCCCAGTCCCGCTGACTTCACCCAGATCATGAGTGCCGGAGACGCCACCGGCGACAGCCGTAGCGACTTCTTCGCCACCGTCAAGAACGGCACCGACGACGAACTCTGGGTCTTCACGGGCTATCACGGGGCCACCGTCGACCAGGTCGTCCGGCTCTCCGCCTCCGCCTGGAAGGACCGCGACCTCGTCACGGCCCAGGACATCAGCGGCGACGGCGTCACAGATCTCCTCTACCGCAGCAACACCTCCGGCCGCCTCTGGCTCCGCAAGGGCATCACAGACGGCAAAGGCGGAGTTGACCTCGACTCCCTCACCTACGGGGTCAATTCCGCAGGCGGCGCCGATACGGAATACGCCGCGTCCGGTTGGCTCACCAGCGACGTCCCGCTTCTGATCGGCATACCCAGCGCAAACGGAGACACCATCCCCGACATCTGGGCCGTCCGGTCCGACGGATCCGTCCGTTTCTACCCAGGCGGCAAGACCACCCTCAGCAGCTCCGGAACGGAAGTCATCCCGCCCAGGGACTACTGGAAGACCCGCATCGCCATCGGCTGAGCGGCGGACGGTGCGCTACCGGCCTTCGCGGTTGGTTCCCGATCGGTACGCCACGCCCCAGCCGGCCGTGCCGATCGGGGCGAGACTCACGGGTTCTCCCAAGCCGCCGGCTCCGCCGCCAGTGCTCGTACCGGCTCGGGCAGTGTGTCCGCTGCGAGGTCGGCGATCGTGACGCCCTCCAGGATCCGGCGGACGTTGGCACGGAGAGCGATCCAGAGGGGGAGGAGGGGCTGGGCCGTGCCCGTGTAGGACAGGCCGGTCGGGCGTTCGCCGCGTACGGAGACGATCGGGCCGTCCACCGCCCGGATGACGTCCGCCACGGTGATCGCCGCCGCGGCCCGGGCCAGCCGGTAGCCGCCGCCCCCGCCACGCCGGCTGTCGACGACTCCGGCGCGCCGGAGATCGCCCAGGATGCCCTCCAGAAACTTGTGCGGAATGTCCTGCTCGGCGGCGATCTCCTCCGCCTTGACCGGGCCGTCACCCTCCCGTACGGCCAGCTCCAGTACCGCCCGTACCGCGTAATCCGCCCGCGCCGAGATCCTCATACGTCCATTGTGGGGCGTACCTCCATGGACAATGGCCGCACCCGCGCCCCGTAAGATCGCCCGGGAGGAACCCTTGGCGCTCAGCAGACGTACTTTCAGTGGCCTGGCCGGCTCGGCCGCGCTCGGCTTCGCCCTGGGCGGCAGCGGCGGCCCAGGAGCCTCTTCGGCCTACGCGGCACGCAGCGTGCCGACCGGCCCGGCCCCCGCCCCGCCGCGCGCGGACGGCGCGACGCACACCATCGGGTACGACCCGTACTCGCTGCTGGTCGACGGCCGCCGGCTGGTGGTGTGGTCCGGCGAGATGCACCCCTTCCGGCTGCCGAGTCCCTCCCTGTGGCGGGACGTGCTCCAGAAGATGCGGGCGCACGGGTACAACGCCGTGAGCATCTACGTGTCGTGGAACTACCACTCCCCCGCGCCCGGCCGGTACGACTTCTCCGGCGTCCGGGACCTCGACCTGTTCCTGCGTACGGCCACCGAGACGGGTCTGTACGTCATCCTGCGGCCCGGCCCGTACATCAACGCCGAGATCGACGGCGGCGGCTTCCCGGGCTGGCTGACGGCGACGAAGGGCACGGCCCGCACCGCCGACCCGACCTATCTGTCGCACGTCGACGAGTGGCTGACCCAGGTGAACCGGATCGCCCGCCGGCACCTGTTCACCCAGGGCAGGGGAACCGTCCTGCTCTACCAGATCGAGAACGAGTACGACGCCCACGTCAAGGAGGCGACCGGGCGGGACTACATGTCCCACCTGTACAAGAAGGTCAGGGCGGACGGGATCGACGTACCGCTCTTCCACAACGACAAGCACCGCAACGGCTACTGGGTCCCGGGGTCCTTCGACACGGGCGGGGAGCGGGGCGGCTGGCTGTACGGGTTCGACGGGTATCCCTCGCCGTCCGAGGTGCCGCCGGACTGGGGGGACTTCGGGCGCGGCGGTGCGACGGGCGGGGCCACCGCCTCGCCGCACACGCCCGGGTTCGTACCCGAATTCGGCGGCGGCTGGTTCGATCCGTGGGGCGGGGCCGAGTTCGACGGCAAGGGGTACGCCGAGTCACGGCGCACCCGGGACGCGGCCTACGAGCGCCGCTTCTACCTCACCAACCTGGCCAACGGCCTCACCCTGCACAACGTGTACATGACCTTCGGCGGGACCTCGTGGGGCTGGCTGCCGGCGCCGATCGTCTACACGTCGTACGACTACGGGGCGGCGATCGACGAGGGACGCAACGTCACCGGCAAGATCGCCCCGATGCACCAGCTGGGGCATCTGCTCCAGCGCGTGCCCGACTTCGCCCGTCTGGACCGGGCGGCGGAGGTCAGGGCCGAGGGGCTGAAGGTCTACCACCTGACCAATCCGGACACCGGCACCCATGTGTACGTGGCCCGCAACGACGGCGCGGACCCGGTCACCACCGAGCTGCCGACGGACGCCGGGAAGCTGCGGATCACCGTGCCCGCACACGACGCCCGCCTGCTGACCACCGGGCTCCCCCTCGGCAAGCGGACGCTCAAGCACTCCACCGCGCAGCCCATGATGTGCCTGAAGGTCGGGCGGCAGGACGTCGCCGTGTTCACCGGGCGCCGGGAGGACATGGCGGACCTGGTCCTGAAGTGCCCCGTGGAGCCGTCCGTCATCCGGCTCGACCCGGAGGCCGCGTGGGCGTACGACAGGAACGAACTGCACGTCGACGCGCCGCTCGGGCAGGGCGGTCTCACCCGGGTGCTGGTCGACAAGGGCGAGAGCGACACCCCGCTGCTGCTGCTCTTCGCCGACGACGCCACCTCCGTACGCCTCTTCCCGTACGACACCCCGTCCGGCACCGTGCTGGTGTACGGCCCCCAGTTGCTGCGCCACGCCGAAGTGCGCGGCTCCGAGGTGCGTCTGACGGGTGACATCACGGGCGCGACCAGCGTGGAGGTGTGGGGGCCGCGCGGGATCACGAGCCTGGTGTGGAACGGGCGGAAGGTGGCGACCCGGGTCACCCTGTCCGGAAGCCTGATGAGCACCGGGATGCTGCCCTCCGTGCCGGAGGTGCGGCTGCCCGCGCTGGGCGGCTGGCGGATGCGGACGGAGAACCCGGAGGCCGGTCCGGGCTTCGACGACTCGTCCTGGAGGACGGCCGACAAGACGTCGTCGTACAGCGTCACCCCGGTCCCCGAGGGGCAGCCGGTGCTGTTCGCTGACGACTACGGCTTCCACTACGGAGACGTCTGGTACCGGGGCGCGTTCAGCGACTCCTCGGGCGTCGAGGAGGTCTCGCTCGCCTACACCACCGGCACCCAGGGCCTGCTGATGGCGTGGCTGGACGGGGAGCCGCTGGGCACCCACCGGATGCCCGTGCCCGACAAGACCACCACGACCAGGAAGGGCAGCTGGGACGCCACGGCCGTCTTCCCGGTACACGAGCGACTGCGCTCGCCCGGCCGGCACGTGCTGTCGGTCCTGGTCCGGCGCATGCAGCACGACCAGGATGGCAAGGCGCAGGACACCCACAAGGTGGCCCGCGGCCTCACCGCCGCCCTCTTCAAGGGGGCCGCGCCGAAGGTGAGCTGGCGCATCCAGGGCGAGGCGGCGCCGGACCCGGTGCGCGGGCCGCAGAACAACGGCGGTCTGTACGGGGAGCGGCAGGGCTGGCACCTGCCCGGCTTCCCCGACCGGGACTGGGAGGCGGTGACCTTCCCGCGGGCCGAGCGGCGCCAGGGCGTGACCTGGTACCGGACGGCCTTCCGGCTGTCCGTGCCGGGCGACATCGACGCCTCGGTCGGCCTGACCCTGGAGGACGACCCGTACCGGGCCTACCGGGCGCAGATCTTCCTCAACGGCTGGAACATGGGCCAGTACATCAACAACGTCGGCCCGCAGCACACCTTCGTCCTGCCGAACGGCATCCTGCGCACCCGCGGCACCAACTCCCTGGCGCTGGCGGTCCTCTCGGAGTTCACCACGCTGTCCGGCCCGGGGAAGGTCCGGCTGACCCTGCTGGGCCGGGCGACCGGAGGGGTACCGGTGACCCCGGTGCCCTCCCCCGGCCGCTGAGACCGCTCAGGCGAGCCTGATCACGTTCCAGGACAGGGGCTCCAGTACGGCGGTGAGGGTGCCCTCCTGGAGAGCGGTGCCCTCGACCGGGTGCGGGGCGACCCGCTCGGGGTCGTCCAGGGTGTTGCGGGCGCCGGGGTCGGCGTCCGCGAGGGCGCTGTGCTCGGTGACGGTCGTCAGATCGAGCCCGTGGAGGGCGACTTCGAGCGGGAGCGGCTCGGTGCGCCCACGATTGACGGCGAAGACGGTGACCGTGCCGTCGGCCGCGCGGACGGCGGTGGCGTGCAGCAGGTCCGTCTCGCCGTACTTCTTCGTCCCGTACGTCGGCGAGTCCACGCGGACGTCGAGGACCTCGCCGCGGCCGTACCGGGAGGCCTGCGCGAACGGGAAGAACGTGGTCTGCCGCCAGGCCGGTCCGCCCGGCTCGGTCATGATCGGGGCGATCACGTTGACCAGCTGGGCGAGACAGGCGACGGTGACGCGGTCGGCGTGCCGGAGCAGCGCGATGAGGAGCGAGCCGAAGACGACGGCGTCGGTGACGCTGTAGTTGTCCTCCAGCAGCCGCGGAGCCTCGGGCCAGCCGGTGCGCTCGACGGTCTTCGCGTACTTCTCCCACCGGGAGAGGTACCAGACGTTCCACTCGTCGAAGGAGAGGTTGATCCGCTTCTTCGACTTGAGGCGGGCGCCCACGTGGTCGGCGGTGGCCACCACGTTCTCGATGAAGGACTCCATGTCGACGGCGGAGGCCAGGAAGGAGTCCAGGTCGCCGTCGACGGGCTCGTAGTAGGCGTGCAGGGAGATGTGGTCGACCAGCTCGTACGTCTCCTGGAGGACGGTCGCCTCCCACGCGGCGAACGTGGGCATGGACTGGCTGGAGGAGCCGCAGGCCACCAGTTCCACGGACGGGTCGAGCTGGCGCATGGCCCTGGCCGTCTCGGCGGCGAGGCGGCCGTACTCCTCGGCGGTCTTGTGGCCGGTCTGCCAGGGGCCGTCCATCTCGTTGCCCAGGCACCAGAGCCTGATGCCGAAGGGCTCCTTGTCGCCGTGGGCGGCGCGGAGGTCGGACAGGGCCGTACCGGAGGGGTGGTTGGCGTACTCCTGGAGTTCCAGGGCCTCGGCGACCCCCCGCGTGCCGAGATTGACGGCCATCATCGGTTCGGCCTGGGGGCCGATCTTCTTCAGGAAGGCGATGTACTCGGAGAGGCCGAAGCGGTTGGTCTCGGTGGAGTGCCAGGCGAGGTCGAGGCGGCGGGGGCGGTCCGCCACGGGGCCGACGGAGTCCTCCCACCGGTAGCCGGAGACGAAGTTGCCGCCGGGGTAGCGGATGGTCGTGACGCCGAGTTCGCGGACGAGGTCGAGGACGTCGGTACGGAGGCCTTCGGCGTCGGCGGTGGGGTGGTCCGGCTCGAAGACGCCGGTGTAGACGCAGCGGCCCAGGTGTTCCACGAAGGAGCCGAAGAGCCGGGGACTGACCTCGCCGACGGTGAAGGCCGGGTCGAGGGTGAAGCGGGCGGTGCGCATGGTCGCCTCTCGGGGTGGATGGCCGTGATCGTCCGGCATCTCGAACGATGCGCGCAACTTCGAACGGACCGTAGAATCGGAGCACTTGGCGCGTCAATGGGTCGGACACACGGTTTCCCCCGCCCGGGTCCGGCGGAAGCGATCGTTCCCTGTTGAACAACGGTCGTCGGATCGCATGACGTGAACACACCCGGGCGCGTAGGCTCGGACGAGCCGCACACCGGCGGTGAGAAAGGGGAACGATGGTCATCGGGGGCGTGCGACAGCGGGCGGCACAACTGGCCGCACGACTGAACCGCTCCCGTCCGGGCTCGGCGAGGCGCTCCCTGGCCGCCGACCTCGCCGCCGCCGTCCACGCCCGGCCCGAGGCGCCGGAAGGCGTACGGGACCTGTGCCGGGTACTGTGCGAGGAGATGACCGCGCGGCGGGCCGGACGACGCGTGGAGCTGCGCTTCGAACGCTTCCCGGACGAGATCGAAGTCACCGGCCTGTGGGTGGAGTTCCAGGACTTCGATTTGGTCATCGTGGAGGAGCGAGCCGAAGCCGTGCAGCAACTGGTCATCCTCGGCCACGAGTTGTGGCATCTGCACGCCGGGCACCGGGACCACCACCTGGCCGGCTCCGCGGCCGCCCGCGCGCTCGCCGGCGAGCCCCGCTGGCGGGACATGGCCCTGACGGTGGCCGCCCGCGACGGCTCCCGGGAGACCGACGAGGCCGCGGCCGACGACTTCGGCCACCGCCTCGCCACCCTGTTCCGGCCCTACCTCGCCGGCCCCGGTCCCGGCGCGCCCCTCGACCCGGTCCAGCGCACCCTCGGCTATCGCGGACGTGGCGGAGCCGCGCGGTGACCCAGTCGGCCCTGAACCCCTCCGACTTCCTCAGCGAGTTCTACATCTCCTTCTGGATCCCGACGGCGGTGCTCACCGCTGCCCTGGCGATCAAGCTGCCCACGATCATCCGGTTGTGGCGGGACCCGCTGCTGCGCGCGGTCGGCGGACTGCTGCTGCTCGCCTGCGCGGTGTTCGTGTTCTGCACGCCGTCCACGATCGCCGCCGTCAACCGGCTCACCGGCGTCCCCAACGTCTCGGCGCCCTGGTGCTATTCGCTGATCACCGCGTTCTGCGGGTCCTGTCTGCTGCTGATCATCACCTGGCGCAACGGCCTGTCCGACCGCTCGGCCGCCACCCGCCGCGCGATGCGCTGGGTGATCTCGGTCTACTCCGGGGTGATCGTCGCGCTGTGGGTGCTGTTCCTGCTCGCCGACGCGCCCACGGAGCGGCTGCGGGACCTGGACACCTACTACGCCACCACCCCGTTCATGCGCGAGGAGATCCTGCTCTACCTCGTCGCGCACGCCGTGGCCTGTCTGATCACCTCCCGGCTGATCTGGAACTGGGTGCGCACCGAGGGCCTGGACGCCTGGCTGCGCTGGGGACTGAAGCTGCTGGGCGCCGGCTATGTGCTGAACCTGATCTTCGACGCGACCAAGCTGATCGCCGTCACCGCACGCTGGTTCGGGCAGGACCTGGACTGGCTGAGCACCAACCTCGCCCCGCCGGTCGCCGCGCTGTCCGCCATCGTGATCGCGGTCGGGTTCATCCTTCCGCACGCCGGCCAGTACCTGCACGACCGCTGGCGGGTCCGGCTCGCCCACCGCGAACTGCGGCCGCTGTACCAGCTGATGCGGTCCGCGAGCGGGGAGGGCGTGCCGTTCGTCCTGCGGGCCACGCCCGAACTGCGGCTGACCCGGCGCGAGACGTTCATCCGGGACGTGCTGCTGCCGCTGGCCCGGCACCTCGACACCGGGCTGGGCAGGCGGTCGTACGACGCCGCGCTCGGCCTCGGGCATCCGCCGGAGCGGGCCCGGGCGCTGGCGGCGGCGGTGAGCATCCTCGACGCGATCGAGGCGAAGGGCCGTACCCCCGAGCCGCCCGAGCCGCCCGAGGACGACGCCGGGCCCGACACGACGAACCTGCTCCAGGAGATCGGGGCGGTCTCCCGAGCCCTCCGCCGTCCCGACGACATCGAGGCGGTCCGCGCGCGTGCGGCCGCCCCTGCAGAGAGCGTTGCCGTACATGAGTGATCGGAAGCCCACCGCCGTCGTGCTCGGCGGCTCCCTCGCCGGCCTGCTCGCCGCGCGGTCCCTGGCCTCCACGGGTGCCCGGGTCACCGTGGTCGAGCGGGACGCGCTGCCCGCGGGTCCCGAACCGCGCAAGGGGCTGCCGCAGGCCCGGCACGTGCACCAGCTGTGGTCGGGCGGCGCGCGGGCGCTCGAGGAACTGCTGCCCGGGGCGATCGGGCGGCTGCGGGCGGCCGGTGTGAGCCGGGTGCCGATGACCACGGACATGGTGGCACTGTCGCCGCACGGCTGGTACCGGCGCTGGGCCGAGTCGGCGTTCATGCTGCCGGCCAGCCGTGACCTGCTGGACTGGGTGGTACGGCAACTCGTGCTGGCCGAGGGGGACATCGAGCTGGTGGAGCGGGCCGAGGCGGTCGGTCTCGCGGGGACGGACGCGGTGGTGACCGGCGTACGGATCCGGGCCCGGACGAGCCGGGAGGAAGACGCCGCCGAGCGCACCCTGGCCGCCGACCTGGTCGTGGACGCGACGGGCCGCGGCTCCCGGGCCACCCGCTGGCTGACCGAGCTGGGGCTGCCCGGGCCGGAGGTGCGGGAGGTCGACTCGGGGCTGGTGTACGCCAGCCGGCTGTTCCGGGCGCCGGAGGCGGCGCGGAAGGGTTTCCCGGTCGTCAACATCGAGCCCGATCCCCAGGGTGCGGGGACCGGCCGTGGGGGCGTGCTCATGCCGGTCGAGGACGGCAGGTGGATCGTCACGCTCTTCGGTGGCAGAGGCGATGAAACACCCAAGGACGCCGATGACTTCGCCCGGTACGCCCGCGAGGAGCTGCGCCACCCGCTCATCGGCGAGCTGCTGGCGAACGCGGAGCCGCTGACCGAGGTGGCGATCACCCGGACCACCGCGAACCGCCGCTCCTTCTTCGAGCGGATGCCGGCGTGGCCGGAGAACTTCGTGGTGCTCGGGGACGCGGTGTGCGCGCTGAACCCGGTGTACGGCCACGGAATGGCGGTGTCGGCCCAATCCGCCCTGGCCGTGCGGGATGTGATCCGCCGTCAGGGCCCTCTCGGCGCGCCGGGCCTGTCGCGGCACATCCAGAAGGCGGTGGGGCGGACCGTGCGGGCGGCGTGGGACCTGGCGATCGGGGCGGATGTCTTCTACCCCGGCGCGACGGAGGCGGGCCCGACCCTGCGGGACCGTCTCCTGTCCGCCTACGTCGGCCGCCTGCTGTACACCGCGACGGGGAACGGCCGCGTGGCCCGACGGGTGACGGACGTGACGGCGCTGCAGCGGGGGGCGGAGGCACTGCTGGCCCCGAGCGTGTTGGTCGCTGCCGCGGTGGGGCCCCTGAAGCCTCCGCTCACTGCCCCGCCGCTGACCGTGGAGGAACGGAAGGCGGCGGGGGTTCCGTAGGAGGGTTCAGGTCGGCTGCCTGCGACACACCGGCGGTCAGCCCTCGAACGCCGGCTGCGGCAACCCCTTCCCCGCCCCCGGTACCACCAGTACCGAGCCCGACATCGGATGGGGTGCCGACAGCCCGACGCGGGCCGTCGTGATGTACAGGTCGGTCAGGTCCGGGCCGCCGAACGTACAGGCCGTGGTGCGTGGAGCGGGCAAGGAGATCACCCTGTCCAGCTCACCGGACGGCGTATAGCGGCGCACTGCTCCCCCGTCCCACAAGGCCACCCACACACACCCCTCCGCGTCGACCGTCAGTCCGTCGGGGAAGCCGACGCCCTCCTCGATCTCCGTCAGGGTGCGGCGGTCGTGGATGCCCTCGCCGTCGTGGTCGAAGACGTCCACGCGCCGGGTCGGGGTGTCGGCGTAGTACATCAGGCGGCCGTCGGGACTCCAGCCCGTGCCGTTGCTGACCGTGACGTCGGGGAGGACGACCCGTACGTCTCCGTCGCCGGTCAGGCGGGACAGCGTGCCGCCGCCCGTCGCCTCGTCGTAGCGCATCGTGCCCGCCCACAGGGACCCGTCGGGGGCCACGGCCGCGTCGTTCGCGCGGCGGCCGGGCACCGGCTCGTGGTGCAGCCAGCGGAAGGCGCCGTCGGGGTCCAGGAGGCCGACGCCGTCGCGCAGGTTCAGCACCAGGCCGCCGCCCGCACGGGGCTTCGCCGCGCCGATGTGCTGCTCCGTCGTGCGCACGGTCCGGCGGCCGGAGGCGGGGTCGTACGTGTGGATGCGCATGCCGAGGATGTCCAGCCAGACGAGGCGGCCCGTCGCCGGGTCCCACGTCGGGCCCTCGCCGAGCGCCGCCTGCGCCTGTACGGCGACCTCGTAGGCCGTCATGCCGGGCTCCGGTGGCCCAGCAGCTCCGACAGCTCCGCCGCCCCCTTCGCGGCCAGTTGCTCCAGCTCCGCCCGCCGCTCCTCGCTCCAGCGGATCATGGGGACGGAGATGGACAGGGCGGCGACGACCTGGCCGGCCCGGTCGCGCACCGGCGCCGCCACACAGGACACGTCCGGGTTGGACTCACGGTTCTCCACCGCGATGCCCCGCTGCCGGATCTCCGCCAGGGCCTCGCGCAGGGCGGCGGGATCGGTGATGCTGTTGGGCGTCATCGCGGTCAGCTCGGCACCGTCCGGGATCCGCGCCGCCAGCTCCTGCTCCGGCAGCGAGGCCAGCAGCATCTTGCCGACGGAGGTGCAGTGCGCGGGCAGCCGGCGGCCGGCGGCCGAGACCATGCGCACCGCGTGCGTGGAGTCGACCTTGGCGATGTAGATGACGTCGGTGCCCTCGAGAATGGCCACGTGGACCGTCTCGTCGCAGGTCTCCGCCACCGAGCGGGCCACCTGCTGTCCCTCGGCCGCGAGGTCGAGCTGCTCGGCGTAGCGGCTGCCGAGCTGGTACGGGCGTACGCCGAGCCGGTACCGTCCGGGCTGTCCCGGCACCTGCACGATGTACGAGCGTGCGGCGAGCGTGGTGACCAGCTCGTGCACGGTGGTGCGCGGCAGCTGGAGCTTGCGCACGATGTCGGGGGCGGAGAGCGTCCCGTCCCCGTCGAGGAACAGCTCAAGAATGTCGAGAGCCCGGGTCACGGCAGGCACGAGGCGTCCCACGTCGGCCCCCTCCCTTGGGTCTAAGCGCCTGCGTTCGATATTTCAACAGGCGATCGGCATGACGAACACAGGCTAGTCATGGACGGTAGCGCGGGCAATGGCCGGGAGCGAGCCGGGCACCATGGGTGCCATGCCACTCGACTTCCAGCTGGTGCTGCTGCGCCGCATGGCCGACCACAATCCGGACCTGGTCGAGGACGCCCGGCGCGCCCTGGGCGTCTCGATCGCGGACATGCGGGAGGCCAACAAGCGCTGGCAGGCCATGGTCCGCTCGCCCCGGTCCCGGTCCGCCGCCGCCCGCTACCGCTCGCTCCTCGGCGAGCCGGCGGCCGTCGTGCCGCGCCGCCTCGGTGACGTCGACTGCGAGGCCCGGCAGTGGACGCTGCCCCTCTGGCCCGGCCTGCGCTTCGAGGTGCTGGTCTCCCCCGACGGCGCCGTCTGGAACGAGTGGCTGGTGCGCGCGCCGGGCACCCCGCCCCCGGCGCTGCACACCCTGGACGACCTCACCCCGTGGTCCTGCACCGTGGACGAGGCGGCCCGCGCCTTCGCCCCCGCCCGCCCGCTGGAGGGCACGGCCCCCACGCGCTGGGGCCTGGCCTTCACCGCCCCTGACCGGGACGGCGTACGGCACGAGGTCGTCGCCGAGTTCACCTGGGGGCTGCTCCAGCGGACCGCGATCCGCGCGTAAAGGGCCTTACGCGTCGAAGGCCGTGGCCCTGGCCTGCTTCTCCCAGGCGGCGACGTCCTCCCGGACCTGGTCGAGATGGGCCAGGACGGCGCTCACCCCGTCGTCGCCGAGCGGCAGCCGGAGCGGGGTCTGCTCGGCCTCCAGCGCGGCCAGGATGAGGGCCGCCGCCTTGGCCGGGTCACCGGGCTGCGTACCGTCGCCGTCGGCCACGAACCCGCGGGTCACGCCCACCTTGGCGTACACCCCGCTGTCGGCGCTGACACCGGCCCGGCCGGGGTCCATCAGCGAGGTCCGGAACCCGCCCGGCTCCACGATCAGCACCTTGATGCCGAACTCGCGCACCTCGTCCGCGAGCGCCTCGGACAGGCCCTCCAGCGCGAACTTCGTCCCGCTGTACGCCCCGAAACCCGCGAAGGACATCTGCCCGCCCATGCTGCTCATCTGCACGATCGCGCCCGAGCGCCGCTCCCGCATGTGCGGCAGCACCGCCCGCACCAGGGCCGCCGGACCGAAGAAGTGCAGGTCGAACAGGTCCCGCAGCTCCTGCTCCGTGGTCTCCTCGACGGCGCCGACGTGGGTACGCCCCGCGTTGTTGACCAGCACGTCGATCCGCCCGTGCCGGGCCACCACATCACGTACGGCCTCCTCCACGGCGGCCAGGTCGGTGACGTCGAGCCGCAGCGCCTCCACCTGGTCGGGATGCGCGGCCACCAGCTCGTCCAGCGCCTCCGGGCGCCGTGCCGCGCCGACCACCACGTCCCCGGCGGCGACCGCCGCTTGCGTGATCGCCCGCCCGAAGCCGCTGCTCGCACCGGTCACCAGCCATACCTTGTTCACGGCAACTCCCCGTAAGTCCTGTGCTCTTTCCTGACAGGAACCAGCCTGCCGCCGAATGCCGTTGCCCGTCCAAGACCCTCGGTGATAGCCAACGGTTATGACGAGGGACGTACACGCCCGGGACCTGCGCTACTTCGTGGCGGTCGCCGAAGAACTGCACTTCACCCGCGCCGCCGAGCGGCTGTACGTGTCGCAGCCCGCGCTCAGCAAGCAGATCCGGGTGCTGGAGCGCCAGTTGGGGGCCGAGCTGCTGCACCGCGACCAGCACGGGGTGGCGCTGACGGCCGCGGGCGAGGCGTTGCTGCCGCACGCCCGGCAGGTGCTGGCCGCGTGGGAGGCGGGCGCGGCCGCGGTGGAGGCCGCCAAGGCGGCGCAGCGCAGCACGCTCGTGGTGGGCATGAGCACCAGCCCGGGCCGGGGCGGGCTGCTCCCGGCCATCCGCTCCCGCTTCACCGCCGCCCACCCCGGGGCCACTCCCCGGCTCCGCCAGGTCAGCTGGGAGGACCCCACGGCGGGGCTGGCGGACGGCAGCGCGGACGTCGCCTTCGTGTGGCTGCCGCTGCCCGACGAGGAGCGCTTCGCATGGACGGTGATCGCCGAGGAACCCCGCCTGGTCGCCCTCCCGGACACGCATCCGCTCGCCGCCCGCACCGAGGTCGACTTCGCCGACCTGCTCGACGAGCCGTTCCTCGCCCTGCCGAGGAGCGCGGGACCGCTGCGCGACTACTGGCTCGCCCTGGACGCCCGGGCGGGCCGCCCGCCGCGCGTCGGCGCGGAGATCGCCGGGGTGGAGGAGACGTACGAGGCGCTGGTCGCCGGTCTCGGCGTCTGCCTGGTCGCCACGGGCAACGCCCCGCTGATCACCCTGGGCGGCGTCACCACCCGCCCGGTCCGCGGCATCGCCCCCAGCCGCTACGCCCTGGCCTGGCGCCGCGAGGACGGGGAACGCCCACTGGTACGCGCGTACGCCGAGGCCTGCCGGGCCACGGTGGCCGACCTAGGGCCTGTCCGGCGGATCAGGCCCTAGTCTTCTGCGGCCGCCGTCAGGATCGCCTGGGTGACGTGCGGCAGTGAGGCCGGGTGCAGGAACAGGAACAGGTTGGGCTCCACCAGCTCCAGTTCCATCACCCGCGGCTGCCCGTCCTCCCCGTCGACGAGGTCCACCCGCGCGTACAGCAGCCCGGACATGCCGCCGGGGACGGCGGCCAACGCCTTGTCGGCGACGGCGCGTTCGGCGTCCGTGGGCTGCCAGGCCTCCAGATCGGGGTGGGCGACCTTCTCGGCGTCGTACGGGGTTCCGGAGGAGAGGACGGCGCCCTTGCGGCTGGCGTGCAGCAGGCGGCCGCCGAAGAACTGCAGCGCCCGCTCCCCGCTGACGTCGATGCCCCGCACATACGGCTGCACCATCGCGGTGAAGCCCTCCGCGTGCATCCGCGCCAGCTGCCGTACGGCCGTCTCGTGCTCGGCGGGTGTGTAGCGGGCGGCGAACCGGGCACCCGCGCCGGAGGTCGGCTTGATCACGTACTCGTGGCCGACAGGCAGGTCGGCGGGCTCGCCGGGGGCGATGTAGCGGGTGGGGACGGTGGGCACACCGGCCGCCGCCAGCTCACCGAGGTAGCGCTTGTCGCTGTTCCAGCGGACCACGGCGGGCGGATTGGCGAGGCGCGTCACGGCACCGACCCGTTCCACCCACGCCCCGAACTCCTCGGCGCGCCAGCTGTAGTCCCACGTCGACCGGATGACGACGAGGTCGTAGGCGCCCCAGTCGGCGTCCGGGTCGTCCCAGTACCGGCTGACCGCCTCGGCCCCCGCCTCCCGCAGGGCCCGCACCAGCACGGGCAGGTCGCTGTCCATGCTCGGCTCGGCTCCGGGGTCGTAGGTGGCGAGAGCGATACGGGACACGGCGGACTCCCTGTCGTACGACGGTTCGATCACCGGCGAGGCTAACAATGGCCCGCGGAACCGGGACAGCACATTTGACCTTCACCTTTGGTGAAGCCCCAGCATCGGTGGCGGAGGCGAGGAACGCGAGGTTTCGATGACGCCGAGGTTTTCATGGAACTGCTGACGATCGGGGCCTTCGCCAGGGCGAGCAGGCTGTCGCCGAAGGCACTGCGGCTCTACGACGAGCTGGAGTTGCTGCGGCCCGCGCGGGTCGACCCGGCCACCGGCTACCGGTACTACGCCGTGCGGCAGCTGGAGCAGGCCCGGCTCGTGGCCTGGCTGCGCCGGCTGGGCATGCCCCTGGCCGGGATCCGCACGGTGTGTGCCCTCGACACGGAGGGTGCCGCGCGGGAGATCCGGGCGTACTGGGCGCGTGTCGAGGCCGAGACCGCCGTACGACGGGATCTCGCCGCGTTCCTCGTCGACCAGCTGACCGGCGAATCGAGAAGGGACCACACCACCATGCTGGAACTGCGCTATTCCGCCCACTCCGACCGTGGGCACGTCCGCCCGGCCAACCAGGACACCGTGTACGCGGGCCGCAGGCTGCTCGCCGTCGCGGACGGTTGCGGGCCGGCGGGGGCGTCCGCGAGCGGCGCCGCCGTGGAGGCGCTGAAGTTTCTGGACTCGGGAGAGGAGCTTGCCGCCGGCAGCGTGCTGAACGTGCTGGAGGATGCGGTGCGGGAGGCGAACGAAGCCGTCCAGGAGCTCGCCGGGGGCGGCGAGGAGACCGGCACCACGCTGACCGCGCTGCTGTGGACGGGGTCCAAGCTGGCGCTCGTGCACATCGGGGACTCGCGGGCGTATCTGCTGCGGGACGGTGAGCTGTTCCGGATCACCCATGACCACAGTGTCGTCCAGTCCCTGATCGACGAGGGGCGGCTGACGCCGGAGGAGGCGTCGAGTCATCCGCAGCGGGCTCTGCTGCTGAAGGCTCTCGGCATCGGTACGGCGCCGGTTGCGGATCTGCGGCTGCACGAGGCTCGGGTCGGTGACCGGTATCTGCTGTGCTCCGACGGGTTGACCGGGGTGGTGGCGGACGAGCGGATCAAGGAGCTGCTCGGTGGGGAGGATGCCGTTCATGCGCTGATCGACGAGGCCAACGCAGCGGGCGGTCCCGACAACGTGAGCTGTGTCGTCGCCGACGTCGTCCCGTCCGCCCGCCCACCCGTATCCGTGGGATAGAAGTATCCCCATGGCGACCCTCGGCACCGACGCGTACACCGGCATCGACGAACTCCCGCCCCTGGTGCGGGATGCTCTGACCGCCGCCCGCGCCTCCGGCTTCCCCTACTCCTGCCGCCCTGAACAGGGCCGTCTGCTGCACGCGTTGGCGGCTGGCGCCCCGGCCCGGATCGGCGAGACCGGTACCGGGCTCGGGGTGGGGCTCGCTTGGCTGGCGTCGGGGGCCGGGCCGGGGGTGCGGCTGTACAGCGTGGAGCGGGACCCGGAGCGGGCCCGGCTCGCCGCCGGGGTGTTCGCAGGGCGTCCCGACGTCACCGTGCTCACCGGCGACTGGCGGCGGATCGAGGAGTACGGGCCCTTCGACCTGCTCGTGCTCGACGGCGGCGGGCAGGGCAAGGTGCCCGGGGACACGCCCGCCGCCGTCGAACGGCTGCTCGCGCCCGGCGGGACGGTCGTCGTCGACGACTTCACCCCGGCGACCGGCTGGCCGCCGCTGCACGAGGGCGCCCCCGACCTGGCCCGGCTGCACTGGCTGGAGCATCCCGCGCTGCGGGCCGCCGAACTGCGACTCGCCCCCGATCTGAGCACGGTCGTGGGGACGAGACTCCTGGTGTAGGAAGGGTGCTGTGGGTCCACGGCAGTTGTCGCCCGACAGCTTCCCCGACAGCCAAGGAGTGCGCCGCGTGTCCTCCCTCTTTCCCGCCCTGGCGGACGGTCCCGGCGAGCGCAGCGAGATGGGGGTCCCCCCGGACGAAGTCCGGGGGAGGGTCGCCCTGCGGTTCGGCGAAAGGTCGTTGACGTACGGCGCACTCGCGGGCGCGGCGGGCGCGCTCGCCGCGCGGATCCGCGGTGCCGGCCGGGTGGCCGTGTGGGCGACCCCGGAGCTGGAGACCGCTGTCGCGGTGACGGGCGCGCTGCTCGCCGGGGTGGCCGCGGTGCCGCTGAACCCGAAGTCGGGCGAGAAGGAGCTGGCGCACATCGTCGGCGACAGCGCGCCGGACCTGATCCTGGTTGCGCCCGGTGCGGAACTCCCCTCCGTCCTCGCCGACCTGGCCCGGCTGGACGTGGACGCATCCGCCGCATCCGCCGCGTCGGCCACCGGTGCCGCTCCCGCGGCGGAGGTCTCCGACGCCGACCCGGCGCTGGTCGTCTACACCTCCGGCACCACCGGCCCGCCCAAGGGTGCGGTCCTCCCGCGCCGGGCCCTCGCCACGACCCTGGACGCGCTCGCCGACGCCTGGCAGTGGACCGCGGACGACGTACTGGTGCACGGGCTGCCCCTGTTCCATGTGCACGGGCTCGTGCTGGGCATCCTCGGCCCGCTGCGCCGCGGCGGCTCGGTGCGGCACCTGGGGCGGTTCGACACCGAGGGTGTGGCCCGGGAGCTGAACGGCGGGGCGACCATGCTGTTCGGGGTGCCGACGATGTACCACCGCATCGCCGAGGCCCTGCCCGGCGACCCGGAGCTGGCCAAGGCCCTGGCCGGGGCCCGGCTGCTGGTCTCCGGCTCGGCCGCGCTGCCCGTGCACGACCACGAGCGGATCGCGGCCTCGACCGGCCGACGGGTGATCGAGCGGTACGGCATGACCGAGACGCTGATGAACACCAGTGTCCGGGCCGACGGGGAGGCACGCGCGGGCACGGTCGGTGTGCCGCTGCCCGGGGTCGGGTTGCGGCTGGTGGAGGAGGACGGCACGGAGGTGGCCGGGTACGACGGGGAGACCGTCGGCGAGATCCAGGTGCGCGGCCCGAACCTGTTCACCGAGTACCTGAACCGGCCCGACGCGACGGCCGCCGCCTTCACCGCCGACGGCTGGTTCCGCACCGGCGACATGGCGGTCAGGGAGCCCGACGGATACGTCCGCATCGTCGGGCGCAAGGCCACCGATCTGATCAAGAGCGGCGGCTACAAGATCGGGGCGGGCGAGATCGAGAACGCCCTGCTGGAGCACCCGGGGGTACGGGAGGCGGCGGTCACCGGCGAGCCGGACGCGGACCTGGGCGAGCGGATCGTGGCCTGGATCGTCCCGGCCGACCCGCAGTGCCCGCCGGCCGCCGCGGAGCTGGCCGACCATGTTGCCTGGCGACTGGCCCCGCACAAGCGTCCCCGCGTGGTCCGTTACCTGGACGCCCTCCCCCGCAACGACATGGGCAAGATCATGAAGCGGGCACTGGTGGCCGATGCCTGAGCGACTGTCGGCACGGGAGTTCCTGACCCTCGTCACGGACGAGGAGACCTTCCGTGAACTCCCTTGCGACATAAGGCGCCCGACCGTCGACGGCCCCCTCGGCTGGCAGGGGTACGACGCCTCGCGCGCCCGTGCCGCCGAACGCACCGGCGAGGAGGAGTCCGTCGTCTGCGGCACCGCGAGCGTCGGGGGCACCCGAGCCGTGCTGATCGCGTTCGAGTTCGGCTTCCTCGGCGGCTCCCTGGGCGAGCGCACCGGCGACCGCCTGGAGTCGGCGTACCACCACGCCCGTGCCCACCGGCTGCCGGTCGTGCCGCTGGTCGCCACCGGCGGCAGCCGGATGCAGGAGGGCATGCTGGCGCTGACCCAACTGCAGCGCGTGGCCCGTGAGTCGGCGCTCACCCGGGAGGCGGGCCTGCCGCAGATCGCGGTCCTGCGGGACCCGACGACCGGCGGCGGCTGGGCCACCCTCGGTGCCGGGGCCGATGTGATCCTGGCGCTGCCGGGCGCCCAGGTCGGCTTCGCGGGTTCCCGGGTCCGGCCCCCGGACGCGGATCCGTCCGCGTACACGGCCGAGGCGCAGCTGGCGGCGGGTTCGGCGGACGCGGTGGTACGGCCCGAGGAGCTGCGGGAGACGCTGGGGCGGTGGCTGCGGCTGCTCACCGCGCCCGCACCGGAGGCCCCCGCGCCCCACGCCCTCGGCGCCGCCGGCCTCCCGGCCACCGGCTGGGAGGCCGTCCGCCGTGCCCGCTCCCCCGAACGCCCTCGCGCGCACGCCTACTTGGACGCGTACTTCGAGCACCGGGTCGCCCTCGACGGCGACCGCTGCGGCGGCAGGGAC
Source organism: Streptomyces sp. NPDC005728 (assembly GCF_040630895.1). Lineage (NCBI taxonomy): Bacteria > Bacillati > Actinomycetota > Actinomycetes > Kitasatosporales > Streptomycetaceae > Streptomyces > Streptomyces sp. NPDC005728. Next base: position 99,503 of record NZ_JBEXYL010000005.1, on the reverse strand, counting down.
CCCGAGGGCATGCTGTGCGGGTTCGGTGAGCGGGGCGGCCGTACCGTGGCGTACGCGGCGCAGACCGGGGCAGCGACCCGGCCCGCCGGGTATCGCACCGCGGCCCGGCTGATCCGGCTCGCGGACCGGCTCGACATCCCGGTGCTGACGCTGGTGGACACGCCGGGCGCGGCCAACGACGCCGAGGCGGAGCGGCAGGGCACCGGGGCCGCGATCGCCGAGGTGTTCGGGGCGGTGGCCGCCGCGCGGGTGCCGATCACCACGCTGGTCATCGGCGAGGGCGGCTCCGGCGGGGCGCTCGCGCTGGCCGCGCCCGGCAACACCTGGGCCACGCCGGACAGCTACTTCTCGGTGATCGCCCCCGAACTCGCGGCGGCGATCCTCAAGCGGCCGCCCGAGGAGGTGGAGGCGACCGCTGGGCAGCTGCGCATCCGGCCGCAGGACCTGGTGGAGCTGGGGGTGGTCCGGGGCATCGTCGACATGACGACCGCCGCGGACCACCCCAGGACCTGAGCTACTTCACTTCGACCGCCCGGATGATCTCCTGGGTCACCGAGCCGCCCTTGTCGTCGTGGGCCGAGGCCCGCAGGGAGACATGGGCGGCATCGCGGGGCACGGTGAGCGTGCCGTGCCAGGAAGCGCCCCGGCCGACGGTCAGGGGAACCTTGCGCCAGGTCGTGCCGTCGTCGTACGACACCTCCAGACGGCCGCCGCCGAGGATGCCGGCGCCGGCCGCCTTCGCCACGTACTCGGCGCCGAGCCCGACGGGTATGCGCTGCCCGCCGCGCACCTTGCCGGAGAGGTCGGTGTCGATGTCGAAGGCGAGGTTGATCAACGGAAGGTAGGTCCAGCGGTCCTCCGGGGTGGCCGCGGACCGGAAGGTCCACTCGCTGTGGCCCCGGGTGGCGGGCTGCCAGTGGCCGGCGTCCAGGGCGGTGTCGGTGACCACCTTGTAGGTGTGCTCGTCGGCGGGCGCGTCCCAGACGTAGGCGGCCGAGCTGGTGCGCCGGTCCACCAGTGTGCCGTCGAGGTAGACGGCGGTGGTCTGGCTCATCCCGCTGCCGTCGCTCCACACGTCGCCGAAGCCGGTGTGGTCGGGCCCGGAGTCGCCCCAGCCGGGGGTGTTCAACTGGATCTGGTTGCCGGCGCGTTGCTGCCCCCAGCCCAGCCCGGTGCCCAGCCACGGGTGCCACACCGGACGGAACCAGTCCAGCTCGGGCCGTGACCCGCCGTCGTACCGGACCAGTCCGCTGCGCTCCTCCAGTGCACCGTCGCGGGCGGTGACGGACTCGTGCCACAGCTGGCCGGGGCCGGTGGAGACGTAGTCGGTGCGCTCGGCGGGCAGGTCGACGCGCTCCTGGAAGCCGAGGCCGATCGGGAAGGTGTCGGTGATCGAGTACCGGAACTCGCCGCCACCGACCGGCTGGGCGGCGTGGAACCTGACGCCCACGGCGGCGAGTCGGCGTCCGGAGGGGGCGTAGGTGAGGTCCCGGTCCGGTATCGCGTCCCGGTGCCCCTCCGACAGGTCGTACACATAGGGCGAGTTACGGGTGCCGGTCATGTCGACGCGTCCCGCCGCCCGCAGCCGTGCCGCGTCCGCCCTGTTCACCGTGGCGATCTGGAGCGGCCGGTCGGCGTTGTCGTCCGTGCCCCACCAGGCCATCAGCCGGCCGGGCGCGTCGTCCGTCACGAACAGCGCCCTGGCGCCCGCGTCCTGGGCGGCCCGGGCCAGCGCGGCCGGGTCGGCGCCGTCGGCGAGGTGCGCGAGCACCGCCTTGCCGGACACCCCGGTCAGCGGCCCGTCCCCGACGTCGACCAGCGGCAGCCTGGTCCTTCCCCCGATCAGCGTGCCGCCCGCCTGTACGGTCGCCTCGCCGACCCCCTTGACCTCCAGCAGAGGCTTGGCCAGCCGCCACACGGTCCGGTACTCGAAGCCGCCCCGGGTGACCTTCTCGGTGGGAGCGGCGAAGATGCTGTCGTAGGTCAGGGGCACCTGGACCGCGCCGAACAGGTCGGCTCCGTTCGCCTTCCTGTCGTACTCCATGAGCAGTTGGTGCGTCTCGGTGCGCCGGTCGACGTCCGCCTTGATCTCTCGCAGCTTCCGTCCGTCGAGGGTGACGTCGCGGTCCCGGTCGAGGGTGATCTCGGGGGCCGCCAGGAAGCCGAGGCCGAGCGAGTCGGCGCCGTGGCTGCCGCGCACGTCGAGGAAGGAGGCCAGGCTGTAGCTGCCCGGCTTCAGACGCAGCTTCAGGGTGCCGGAGTCGCCGACGTGGGCGGGCTGAGGGTCCTCGCCCGCTGCGAGCCGCTGCACGACGAGGTCGGCGGCGGTGGGCGTGCCGTCGCGGTCCTTGACGTGGACGGTGAGCGTGTACCGCTCCTCCTCCTTGACCAGCCCGAACGCGGTGTGCGCGACCGCCGTGCCGTCCGGCCCGGTGGCCACGATCTGCCCGCTGCTCTCCCCGACCGGCGCCTTCGACCCGTCACCGGTGACGGTGGTGGACGCGGTGCCGTGCGCGGGAACGGTGAGGGAGGAGTCGGCGAGGGTGGCGACACCGGCCGGTCCGCCCTGCACGGAGAGCTTCAACTGCAGGGCTTCGTCGGACGAGTTGCGGTAGCCGAGGGTCCGGGTGACCGGCTGGTTCGCGTCGTAGGGCCAGCTGTAGAAGCCGAGATCGGCGCTGCCGGTGGCGGTGACGTCCGCCTTGACGGCGCCGGGCACGCTCAACCGGCCCGCGCCCAGCACGTAGGCGGAGGCGTCGAGCTGCTTCGAGCCGGACATCAGCGCGTCCTTCAACTGCGCGCCGGTCCAGTCGGGATGCTCCTCGGCGAGCAGGGCGGCCGCTCCCGCGACATGCGGGGTCGCCATGGACGTGCCGCTCATGGAGGTGTAGGGGCCGCTGCCCGGGACGAGCTGGGAGCGGGCGGCGAGGATGTCGACACCGGGCGCCGAGAGGTCCGGCTTCAGGGCGTTGTCGCCGTAGCGGGGCCCGGCGCTGGTGAAGTAGGCCGCCTGGTCGCCGGAGTCGACCGCGCCGACGGTGAGGGCCGCGTCGGCGGCGCCGGGCGAGCCGATGGACGACGGGGCGCCGGTGTTGCCGGCGGCGACGACGAAGAGGGAGCCGGTCTCTTCGGAGAGGATGTTCACCGCCTGCGCCATGGGATCGGTGCCGTCGCTGGCCTCGGTCGAGCCCAGGCTCATGGAGATCACCCGGGCGTGCACGTCCCGCGCCGCCCACTCCATGCCCGCGATGATCTGGGACTCGCTGCCCGAGCCCTGGTCGCTGAGCACCTTGCCCACGGCGAGCGTGGCGCCGGGCGCGACCCCCTTCTCCTTGCCGTCGGAGGCGGCGCCGCTGCCGCCGACGGTGGAGGTGACATGGGTGCCGTGCCCGTTGCGGTCGGCGACCTCCTGCCCGTCGATGAAGCTCTTGGTGGCGGTGACCCGGTCCTTCAGGTCGGGGTGGCTCAGATCGGCACCGGTGTCCAGGACGGCGACCGTGACGCCCTTGCCGGTGAGCCCCGCGTCCCAGGCGGCTTGCGTGCCGATCTGCGCGTTGCTCTCGGCCATGTCGGCCCTGACCCGCCCGTCGAGCCAGACCTTGCCGACACTCCTGCGCCGGGTGAAGGACCGCCAGAAGGTGCGCCCCCGGTCCGCCTCGACGGCGGCCCCGCCGAGACTCGGCAGCGCCCGGGTCCGCTCGGCACCGGCGGGGGCGGCGGCGCGGGCGCCCTTCCCGTACGTCACGATCAGCGGCAGCGCGTCCACCTCGGCGTCCGTGAGCCCCTGCCGGATCAGCCCGCTCACGTCGAACAGCCGCCGGTCCAGGGTGCCGGCCCGCAGATACGGCAGCGCCTCGTCCGGTACGACGGTGATGTCGCCGTCGCTCACCTGCGTCCGTACGGCACCGGTGGCCCCTCGGGGCCGCTGCACGGCGACCGTCCTCCTCCCCTGCCCGAGGCCGGTGACGGTCACCCGGTCGCCCGTGACGAGGGTGACGGTGGTGGCGGTGTCCGGGGTGCGCCGGTCCGCGGTGGCGGCCGTTCGCGCGCCCGCCGGGGCCGTCGGCAACAGGGCGATCACAAGCCCCGCCGCCATCAGCGCCGCCCCGCGACTGACTGGTCCTCTGGTCATCCACGCCTCTTCTCGTGTCGAGCGCGTCGAGTGCTGGGACGAGTGTCATGTGCCGTGTGTTGCAGGGGTGTTGACCGTCGGTGGCGGGAAAGCGCCCTGGCGGCTTTCCGCCAACGGCCGTACGGGGCCGGGGTCGAACCGGGGACAGCCCCACCCCCCGTCCGCCACAATGGACCTGGTCGTGGATCAGAAAACGGGGGACTGCGCCATGAACAAGCTGATGGAGTTCACCACGGAGGACGGCGCCGTCGTGGCGGTGGAGGCCACGGACGGCGCGAGCGGCACCCGGCTCGTCGGCCGCGGCGAGGGCGGCCCGGCGGCCCAGGCCGCCCGCACCTTCGAGGGCACCCTGGACGGCGTCCGCTCCGCGGCCCAGTCCGCGCTCCGTGTCTTCCGCGACGGCAGCCTGCGCCCCGACTCCGTGGAACTGGAGTTCGGCGTGAAGCTGACCGCGGAGGCCGGGGCGGTCATCGCGAAGGGGGCGGCGGAGGGTCAACTGGTCGTCAAGCTGAGCTGGTCGTCGAAGGACGCGGCACCGGCGGTCACGGACGACACGGATCCGGAGCCGGCCCCCCGGTCATGAGCGGCGACGCCTGGCATGCCCGGATCGAGTGCGGGGGCGCGGTCGCGGGTGCGGGCTTTCTGGTGGCTCCCCGTACGGTGCTGACCTGTGCGCATGTGGTGCGGGACAGCGAGCCGGGGCTGCTCACCGTGTCGTTCCCGAACCGCCCGGATCTCGGCGTGCTGCCCGCGGTGGTGTCCGCGCACGGCGGCTGGGCGGGCGGCGCCACCGACCCCGGCGACCTCGCCGTACTCGAACTGGCCGGTGAAGTGCCGCTGAGCACCGCCCGGTTCGCCCCACCGGGCGAGGACCTCGGCCTCGTCTCCCAGGTACTGGTCGCCTACGGCTTCCCGGAGGGGTACGACGAGGGGCAGCTGGCCGAGTACCGAGCCGTGTCGGCCACGCGGATCGCCGACGAGTGGGTGCAGCTGGAGGCCGTCACGGCACACGGGCAGCCGCTGACGCACGGCTTCAGCGGCGCCGCGGCCACCCTCCCGGACGGCAGGGTGGTCGGCATGGTCGCGCAGGTGGCCGGCGAGCACGGCGTACGGGTCGCCCGGATGCTGCCCACCGAGGTGCTGGCCCGCCACTGGCCCGGACTCGGCGAGCTGGTCCCGGCCCACGGCGACGCCCCCGACGCGGCGAGCCGGCTGTACGGGCTGGTACGACGGGCGGCGGACGCCGGTCTCGACTGCGACCCGAACCGGCTGTACCGGGATGCCGTGGGCCCCTTCGGTCCGCCGCTGCCCCCGGAGGGCTTCGCCTCGCTGCGGTCGGCGGCCGGATACGTGCACTGGGAGGTCGAGGACGCGGACGCGATGACGAGGTTCGCCGACCGGCTGGAGCAGCTGCTGTCCGCGCCTTGCGCCTCCGCTGCCGTCTCCTGGTCCCCCATCCTGGTCGAGCTCGACCGCAGCGGCGCCGGCGCCGACCAGGTCACGGTCGAGGTGTCCGCGTACCGCGACGGACTGCGCCGGCCCGTGGGCGCGGTCCGGCTGCCCCGGGCCCGCGTACGGGCCTACGTCCAGGGGTGTGTGGACGAGGCGTTCACCCACCTCGCCCCCGGAGCCGACGAGTTGATCACCTTCGTCCTGCCGCGTGAGTGGCTGAACGAGCCGGTGGCCCAGTGGGAGTGCGGCCCCGACGACTCCACGCCCCTGGGCTGTGCCCACCCCCTGGTCGTCGCGGACCGGTCCCGGCACCGCAGTGCCCGCCTGCGTCACCAGCTGAGCAAGAAATGGCAGAAGTCGGGGACCGGATTCACCTCCCCCGCCCTGCACCGCGTCGACTGCGGCCGCCGGGAACGCCCGGCCGGCCTGCGCAAGCGGTTCCGGGACAAGGAGGCCGAGCTGGCGGTCTACGCCACCCCGCCCGAGGCTGCGCCGGACCACTTCGAGGCCGGCCTGAACACCCCGGTCCCGGTCCTCCTGTGGCCGCGCACCGGCTGCCCCGGCACCGACCACGGCACACCCTGCACCGGTACTGCCTTCCTCGACGGACTCGTCCCGTACCTCCACGGCGCCCCGCCCGCCGAACTCCCCCGCCTCATCCAGATGTTGCGGGAGGAGGTGGAGGCCGCCGACGACCCGGACCACCACTGGGCCCGGGACGTCCAGCTTCTGTGGGACGACCCGCGCTGCTTCCCCGAGCCCCCGGCCAGCCTGCACACCCCCGTCGCCTGAGCAGCCCCAACGGAGAAGGAACCCATGCCCCTGTGGCCCGTGTACACCGGCACGAAGGAGCCGCACGACGGCATCACCGAGCTGCCCGCTCCCCCGCCCTGGCGGGCCTTCGACGGCGGCCCCGCGCTGGACACGCCCGCCGCCGACGCAGACACCGCGGCCACGTCCCCCGACCGCACCCACCGCGCCGCGTCCTACCGGGCCACCCCGCAAACCGTCCAACTGGTCAACGCGGCCCTCTACCTGCGCCGCCCCCTGCTCGTCACCGGCCCGCCCGGCACCGGCAAGTCCTCCCTGGCCTACGCGGTCGCCCGCGAGCTGCGGCTCGGCCCCGTCCTACGCTGGAACATCACCAGCCGCAGCACCCTGCACGACGGCCTCTACCAGTACGACCCCCTCTCCCGCCTGTACGCGGCCCGCCAGGCGGCGGCCGACCGGATGCCCGGCGCCCCCGCGCCCGAGTCCGGCATCGAGGACCATCTGCGCCTCGGCCCCCTCGGCACCGCGCTCCTCCCCTACGCCCGCCCGCGCGCCCTGCTCATCGACGAGATCGACAAGAGCGACCTGGACCTGCCCAACGACCTGCTGAACGTCCTCGAAGAGGGCCAGTACGAGATCCCCGAACTGGTCCGCTCGTCCGGGTCCGGCGACGAGAACACGCGGGCCATGGTCATGGTCGACGGCACCCGCGAACGCGTCCCGGTCGCACGCGGCCGGGTCCGCTGCCGGGCCTTCCCCTTCGTCGTCCTCACCAGCAACGGCGAGCGCGAGTTCCCGCCCGCCTTTCTGCGCCGCTGCGTCAGCCTGCACCTGCTCCAGCCCGACGACTTCCAGCTCGCCGACATCGTCCGCGCCCACTTCGACGGCGAACCCGACGTCCGCGCACGGGACTTGATCGACCGGTTCCTGTCCCGGGCACGCGGCGGCGAACTGGCCACCGACCAGCTTCTCAACGCGATCTACCTGGCCCGTTCCTCGGACCTGTCCGCGGACTCCCTGGACGAACTGGCGGAACAGCTCATGCCGTACCTCGGCGAGGCCCAGCGCCCCGATGCCTTCTGACCTCCCCCACGCTCGGCTCCGCTCGCGCGGGGGGACCCCCACCGGCTCCCCGGACCCGCTCGCCCGCCTGGCCGCCATACTGGCCGAGGCGTCCGGCGGTGTGCGCCCCACCCCGCTGGAGCTGGCGGAAGTACTGTGGCTGGCAAGGCAGTTGGAGCCGGTCGACGAGGAGCGGCGGACCTCATCTCAGGAGCCCGCACCGTCCGTCCCGCCCGGACCATCCGCCACGCCCGGCCCTGACGTACCGCCGGAACAGCCCCAGACACCTCAGGAGGACCCCCCGACCGTCCGACCGGCGCCGGATCCCGCCCCGGCCGTACCCCGGGAGTCCTCCCGCGCCCCGCTCCACCTGCCCTCCCCCGCCCCCTCCGCACCCGGCACGCACGCCTCCCTCCTGGCACCGGCGCCCCCGATGCTCCGGCACCCGCTGGGACTGCAACGCGCCCTGCGCCCCCTCAAACGCCGTACCGACGCCCCCACCGGTCACCGGCTGGACGAACCCGCGACGGCCGACCGCATCGCCCGCCTCGGCGCGGCACCCGAGTGGTGGCTGCCGGTACTGCGCCCCGCCCGGGAACGCTGGCTGCGCCTGCACCTGGTGTACGACACCGGTCCGACGATGCCCGTCTGGCGCCCCTTGGTCCACGAACTGCACACGGCGCTGGCCCAGTCGGGCATCTTCCGCACGGTGATCCCCGCGCGCGTCGCACCCGACGGCACGGTCCACGGCCACGGCGCGCACGCTCCCGGCGACGGCCGCACGGTCACCCTCGTGATCAGCGACTGCATGGGCCCGCAGTGGCGGCCGGGCGAGGCGGGACGGCGCTGGAACGGCACCCTGCACCGGTGGACCCGGCAGATGCCCGTCGCCGTCGTCCAGCCCCTTCCCGAACACCTGTGGCGCGACACGGCGCTGCCCACCGCATCCGGCCTCTTGTCGGCGCCGTATCCGGCCGCCCCCACGGCTGCCCTGACCTTCGCACCCTACGACGCGTACGACGACGAGCCCGCCGACGGCGTGCCGCTGCCCGTGCTGGAGCCGGACCCGAGGTGGCTGGCGAACTGGGCGGGCCTGCTGACCTCGGCGGGCGGAACCGCGCACCCCGGCTCGGCGGCTCTGCTGGGCCGGCCCCTGGACCCGGAGACCCGTACGGACGTGTCACGGCTGTCCCCGGAGGAACTGGTCCTGCGCTTTCGCGCGACCTCCTCCCCGGAGGCGTTCCGCCTGGCCGGGCATCTGGCCCTCGGCCGGCCGGACCTGCCGGTGATGCGTCTGGTGCAGCGTGCGGTGGAGGCCGACCCGCGCCCGCAGCACCTGGCCGAGGTGATCCTCGGCGGCCTGCTGACCTCGGTCTCCGGCCCGCCGGGTTCCTACGCCTTCCGGCCGGGTGTGCGGGACCTGCTGCTGCGCAGCCTGCCGCGCTCGTCCCGGGGCCGCACGACAGAACTGCTCGCCCGGCTGGGCGGGTTGATCGAGGAGCGGGCGGGAGCGGCACCCGGCGAGTTCCCGGCGGTGACGCCCGCGCCGGGCGGTACGGGAAGGGCGGAGGCCGACGGGGAGCCGTTCGCGACGGTCCGGCCGGAGAGTGTGCGCCGGCTGACCGGGCAGGCCGCCGCACCGGCCGGTCTGTTCGGCGGATACCGGCTGGTGCGGCGGCTCGCTCCGGGCGGGTCCGTGTGGCTCGCCGAGAGCGTGGCGGACCGGGGCCGGGTGGCGTTGCGTCTGCTGGAGCCGGTCACCGAGCCGGCCCGCCGCGAGGCCTTCGTGCGGGATGCGGCACGGCTGCAGGAACTGGCACACCCCGATGTCGTGGCCGTCCGTGGCTACGGCTTCGAGGGCGATGTCCCGTATGTCGCCATGGAGTATGTGGACGGCATCCCCCTCAGGGCACTGGCGGCGCTCAACGCCTACCTGCTGCCGATGCCGTTGGTGGTATCGGTCGGAAGCCGGCTCGCCCACGCCGTCACGGCCCTCCACCGCGCCGGCGTCACCCACGGTGGGCTCGGCATGTCCCGGATCGTGCTCCTGCCCGACGGCACCGCCAGACTCGGCGTGTTCGAGCCCGGTCGTGCCTCCGGTCCCGACGGGCGGGCCAAGGATCTGCGGGCGCTGTGCGAGGTGATGCTGCGGCTCACCGCGGGGACCTCCCGGTTGACCCTGCCCATCGGACCCGACGAGCTGGGACGCCTGCCGCAGGCCTTGCGGATCACCTACGCCCATGCGTTCAACCTGCTGATGTCGCCGTCGCTGAAGGACCAGGAGCGGGGCTCGGCCCTGCTGATGCACGAGGAACTGCCGCTGGGGGCCCGGGAGACGTACGACCAGCGGTTCTACTACGTCCTGGGCCCGCTGCACGTGGAACTCCCGGACAGTGCGCCTGAGTTCTCGCCCCTCGAACGGGCGGCCCTCGCCCTGCTGCTGCTCAGGAACGGCCGCACGGTGACCCTCGACCAGTTCAGGGCGGGCCTGTGGGACCGGGGCGAGGAACCGGAGGACGCCCTGGCCGTCCTGGCCAGGGTCACCTCCCGGCTGCGGCACGCCCTGGGTCCCGGCACCCTGGCGACCCTCCCCGACGGCTACGCGCTGCACACCAGCGCCGACTACGTCGACCTGGTCCACCGCGAGGAACTGGAGCGCACGGCCACCGTCCTGGCCGAGCGGGGATCCCCGCTGGAGGCACGGGAGCACCTGGAGACGGCGCTCGGCCTGTTCCGCAGCGGGCCGTCCTTCGCGGACGTCCCCGGCCCCGCGGCCCGCACGGCGCGCACCAACCTCGCGCAGCTCCGGCTCGACCTGTACCGCAAGCGGTCCGAACTCGACCTGGACATCGGAGAGTACGAGCGCGCGGCCGCGGATCTCGGCGATCTCCTGCGTGCGCACCCGGACCGCGAGGACTACCGCCGGCTGCTGCTGATCGCACTGCGGCACCTCGGCCGTGTCGAAGAGGCGCTGGAGGTCTACCAGGAGTACGAGTGGTCGGGCGGCGAGGACCCCGACCTGCTGGCCCTGGGTCACGAGCTGCGGGGCGAGTACTACGACGACCACGAGGACGCGGGGGCGCCGGAATACGATCCGGGCGCTGACTACACCGCCGTGTCCGCCCCGGACGAACTACCGGAGGAGGGCCTCTACCCCACCGAAGGACCGTCGCTCCTCTACGGCCCCGACGACCCGGCGGAGGAGAGGCCACTGCCACGGGACGAGGTGCCGGAGAGCCTGTTCACCGCGGAGGACGGCACCGACGATCACCCGGCTCCCGCCCCTCGCCTCGTGGCCGTGTTCGAGTGCGCGGGCGGGCCCGGGAACGCGGACGACCGGGCGACGCTGGGCCGGGCGGTCGCACGGCTGCTGGTGGCGAGCGGGCTGGATCCGGGCCGTTACGACCTGGAGGCGCGGGAGAACGGCTGGTCCGTGCGGCTCGAACGCGGCGTGCCGGAGCTGCCGTTGCTCGCCGTCACCCTTCGTGAGTTCACGGACCGGGTCGCGGAGACGGGCGGCATCCGCTGGCTGGTGACGTTCCCCGGCGAGGACGGGGAGGCATGGCATCCCCCCGGCGAACTCGTCGACCGCTTGCGGGACGTCAACGGCGCCCGGGGCATCGTCTGCGTCTCCGATGCGCTCCGCAACAGGCTGGTCGGCAGCGGCCACGCGGTCCCGGGTCTGCGGAGCACAGCCTTCCGTCACCCCGATGACGTCTGGTACCGGCTCGCGTATCCCCCCTCCGCCGACACGGTCCATCCGGTCCAGGGCCCTTTCCGTCTGCCGGAGGGGGTTCCGCTCCCGGAGCCCGCGGGCAGTACCAGGGCCGTCGTGTACACCGCGTACGGCACGGGACTCACCCTCGCCCGGCCGCCGGGAGCGACGTTCTCCTACGAGGTCGACCTGACCGAGCGCCGCCTGGTGCTGGACGAAGCCGGGCCACCGGTCGACGAGTTGCCGGTGCTAGATGCGAAGGGCACGGCGGTCTGGCGGATCACCGAACCGGTCGACGGCGTGCTGGCCCACGCGAGACAGCTCGCCTCCGACCATATCGCCCAGCACCTCGCCGACTGCCTGCGCGAGGTGGCGTACGTCTACCCCGCCCGTGGCCTGGCCCTGTCGCGCGCCATGCTGGAGGCGAGGCTGCCGGCCCTGTCGTTGCCGGGGCACGAGATCCGCTGGGCGGTCGACCTCGCACTCGTCCACCCGTCGCAGGCGACCTGGCCGCTGTGGCAGGCCGATCCCGCGCTGGTCGACGCGTTGCGGGAAGCGGACGCCGTCCTCTTCGGCTTCGCCGGCACGCTGATCCGGCCCGACATCGACACCGTGGAAGGTGCCGCCCTCGACGCGCAGCCCCTTCCCCACTCCGACCTGCTGCTGCGCATCCTGGCCGACAAAGGCCTTCCCCTGGCCGTGGTGACCGACTGCTCCACCGCGGCGGCCCTCACCTACCTGGACACGTACGGGCTCGGGGACAGCCTGCCCGGGGGTGTGCACGGCAGCGGCGGCCTCGGTCCGCCGATGCCCGACCCCCACCTCCTGCTCCGGGCCGCCCGCCGGCTCGGCGTCCCGCCGCGCGACTGCCTCATGATCGGCACCACCGTCCCCGAGCGGGACGCGGCGCTGGCGGCCGGTATCGGGTTCGTCCACGTCGACTCCTCCCTCGGTCTCCTCGCCCTCCTCCGCGCCGCACGCACCCTCTGACCCCCGAAACGGCCGAAACCCTCCATTCAGCGGCACCCCACCCGGCCCCCTCCAGAAGGCGGCCGCCCCCGGCGCCACCGCAGGATGCAGACAGGGGAACGCCCGCCGAACCGGCGGCACCGCTCGGCCCGCGCACTCGGAAGGATCTGCCGTGACCGTCAGTCTGGATCAGTTGCGCCGCTGTCACTTCGCCGTCGACCTGGGCGCGGCCCGCACCCGGGTGTATGTGAAGGGCACCGGTCTCGTCGTGGACCAGCCCTCGGTCGGTGCCGTGAACACCCGGAGCGGGGCTCTCATCGCGGTGGGCGAGCTGGCGGAGAGGATGACGGGGAAGACGCCGAGCTACATCAGGGTCGTACGGCCCGTCTCCGGTGGCACGATCGTCGACATCGAGATGGCCCAGCGCATGCTGCGGCACCTGCTCGGCGACAGGGTGCGCCGGGCCCTGCGCCGCAAGCCCCGGCTGCGCGCGGCGGCCTGCACCCCGCACGACGCGGACCCACTGGCCCAGCGGGCGACGATCGAGACGCTGGTCGGGCTGGGCGCGCGGCGGGTGGAGCTGGTGGACACGCTCATCGCCGCCGCCGTGGGCTGCGGGCTGCCCGTGGAGCGCCCCGAGGCAACCATGATCATGGTGTGCGGGGCGGCGGCCACGCAGTTCGCCGTGCTCTCGCTCGGGTCCATCGTGACCGCCGCGCGGATCCCGATCGGCGGGGAGGCCGTGGACCGGGCGATCGTGCAGCACCTGCGGCACGAACACGAGCTGATACTGCCCAGCCAGGCCGTACGGCCGCTCCAGGCCGCCCTGTCCGAGACCGGGCTCACCCCGGACGGCCCGGCCTCGACCGTGATCCACGGGCGGGACGTGGCCACCGGGCTCCCCCGCAGCGTGCGCGTCGACACCGCCGCCATACGCGACACCATCCAGACCCCGCTGACATCCGTCCTGGACGGGATCGGCAAAGTGCTGCGTGACTGCCCGCCCGACCTCGTGGCCGACCTCGCCGATCGCGGGATCGTGATGGTCGGCGGCGCCGCCCTGCTGCCCGGTCTCGACCAGATGCTGCGCCGGGCGACCGGCGTTCCGGTGCACATCGCCGAACGGCCCGACATGTGCGCCGTGGAGGGGCTCGGGGCGATGATAGAAGGCCGGGTCGATCCGCTGGTCCTCAATCCGCTGGCCGCCTGAAGCAGCCCGGCACCACGTGCCCGACGACCCGGTCCCCCGTCTGCCGCCCCTGCTCGAAACCGTGCTCGGCGTCGGCTCCGGACTGGAGCTGCGCACCACCCTCCAGCGCATCGTGGACGGCGCCGCCGAGCTGACGGGCGCCCGGTACGCGGCGCTGAGCCCCGCCGATACGGGGAGCGCGGGGAGGCGGATGCGCGCGGTACGCGCGTGACGTGGCAGGCTCCGCTGTGATCAGTACGGCAGGATGCGCCCCGAGGGCGTCCGGCGGTCGATTTCCTGGCCGCGTGGGGCAGCGGGCCGACGACTGACACGTACTCGGATCCGACGGTCCATGACGCCTCCTCCTGCTCACACCGCCCGACGGCGGCTCCCGGTAGGAGGTCCGTGCCCAGGAAAGGACATGTCCAAGCCAAGCAGGAGGCAAGTCTTCGCTCCGCGCTCAGAGCCCCCTGCTCTCGATGACCCGCTGTTCCGCCTCCTCCACCAGGAAGCGGGCCGCGGGGTCACCGCCCGCACGCCGTACGGCGCCCCGCACCAGGGCGAGGTAGAAGAGGGCGGGGGCGCACGGGGTCCAGCTCTCGGCCGGCTGTTCCGCCACGAAGTCGAGCACGGCGTCGGGCTCGGAGGGCACGAAGGCGAAGCGGTCGTGCTCCCACTTGTCGCCCACGCCCCGTGTCCAGCGCAGCCGCAGGGCCTTCTCGTCGAGTTCGGGCAGCTCCGCCCGGAAGAAGGCCGCCCACTGGTTGTTGCGCAGGTCGAGACCGAACCCGAGGAGTTCCAGGTCGAGTTCGTCGCTCGTGTGCACCGCCAGCTCCTCGTACAGAGCCCTGCGGGCCACCGCGTACAGACTGATCGGGCTGCCGTCCTCGGGGAGGTCGTGATCGCGGGCCAGCCCCTCGTTCGCGGAGGAGTTCCAGCGGGAGCGGTTCGGCCCGACCACCACGGCGCTGCGATGGGAGAACACCATCTTGCCGTCCCGGCCGGTCTCGAGCGCCACGTTCACGCCGAAGCTGCAGGTCATGAACGGGGGTGCCAGGGCCGGGTCCCGGCTCTCCAGATACTGCTCGCGCAGGGTCAGTCCGTTCTTCTGCCGGCGGTCCAGGTTGATCGACGTCGTGAGGAAGTCGTAGTAGTCGGCGTCCTGGAGCGTGAGCGTGACGACGGGGTCCTCGGCCAGATGGGTGCGGGTCACGACGACCCGCTCGACGGCGAACCGCTTGTTGTTCCAGCGATGCGGCTCGCCGAGGGCCTCCTTGCGCTCCTCGGCCTCCTGGATGGCGTGCCGCCAGCCGCCGATCTCCTCCGGGAACTCGACCCGCTGCGGCCGGTACTTGACGCGGACGTCGTCCTCCTTGATGGGACGGGTCCCGTCACCCTCGTAGATGTGGCAGTCCGTCTCCCGGCCGAGCAGCGTGAACCTGTCCCGATGAACCATCAATCTTCCTTCGAGCGATGCGAGTTGATGCTGGTATGCACACGGACCAGACGGGGACATGATACGAACGTGCCGTGGTCGAACACCCGGCGTTGATCAGACCCGAGCGACGCGTCTCCACTCTGGCAGGTACGGTCGCGGTGTCCCGGTACGCCCATCCCGCCGGAAGCCGTCCCCTGCTTCCGGATCTGAGGAACGTGGAGGATGTGCGCCGCCGGTTCGGCGAAGTCGCCCGCACCAGACTGGGGTTCGGTCAGAGCGTCCGCGTCGACGCGGAGGGTGGCACCCGTCGGCGGCTCTGGGAGGGGCTGGAGAGCTTTCTGGCCCATGAGGCCGACCGGAAGATCCTCTACTGGACGGGCCACGGGATCGACAAAGGCCGCGAGGGCTACTACCTCGCCTGCGAGGACTCCTACGCGGACGGCGTCTTCGACCCGCAACGGGCGATCGCCCTGACGGACCTCGTGGACCGGCTGCTGCGACCGGACTGCGAGGCGGACACGCTGCTCGTCGTCGACGCCTGCTTCTCCCACGGCCACCTGTCCGCTGCGCTGGACCGGGCCCTGTCGGTGGAACGGAACAGCGTGGACTGGGCCCGCAGGAACCGGAGAACCGGCTTCGTCGTCATCGGCACGTCCGGGATCGACGCATCCGTGCCCGACGGGCGCTGGGTGAGATGGCTGGAGGAGGTCCTCGCGGCACCGGACTTCGTCGCGACGGATCACGCCCGCCCCTTCGACCCCGCCGCGCGCTACCTGCCCGTCCCGTACCTGATCGAGGCCGTCGACGCGGCAGCCGCGGCCTCCGGCCTCGACGAGCCGGCCCAGCGCCCGGGTCACACCGAGGTGCGGTCGCTGCCCAACAGTTTCCTGGACAACCCGCACTTCGTCGCCGGGAACCGCAGGATCTACAGCCCGGCGGTCCTGAGGGGCCGGAATCCGTGGCTCGGTGCCGAGCAGTTCGGCCTCGAGGACGACAGTCATCTCAGGCGCCACTTCGCCGGACGGCACCGGGCCCTCGGCCGGGTGGTGCGCTGGATGGACACCCACCCCAAGGGGCTGCTCGCGGTGACCGGGCCCGCGGGCACCGGCAAGACGGCCCTGCTCGGCCGGCTCGCCCTGACCTCGCTCCCGGACTGGCGTGACGCCGTCGGACCGGAGCTGCTGCCCTCGACCCTGCCGAGAACGGGAACGGTGCACGCGGCCCTGTCCTGCCGGGGACAGTCGCTCCACTCGCTCACCGCGGCGCTGTGGCACGTACTGTCCCGGCTCGAGGGGATGGACCCGGTTCCCGACGGGACGGTCACCCCGGCGCGGTGCTGCGACGCGGTCGACGAACTCGTACAGCGGGCGGGCTCCCTGAACCTGCTCTTCGACGCCCTGGACGAGGCGATGCCGGAGCAGGGGCACGACATCGCACGGCATCTGCTGAACCCGCTCTCCGCACTGTGGGGAATCCGGGTGGTCGTCGGCACGCGCCCGCAGCCCCGGCGCCGTACCACCGCGCACGTCCTGGAGGAGACGCTGCTCGACGCGCTGGACCAGAGCGTCGCCCCGCTGCTCCTGGGGGACGACGAGGAGGCGAGAGAGAGCATCGCGGGCATGGCCGCGTCGGTCCTCGCCGGCGCAGGCTCGCCCTATCGGGGTGAGGCCCACCTGGACGAGCGGGACTGGATCGCCCGGCTCGTCGCCGCCGAGAGCCACGGCTCGTTCCTGGTGGCCCGGCTCACCGCCCGGGAACTCGCCCGGCGGCCGCGTGCCGTGACCGAGGCGGAACTCGCCGACTGGATGAGCGAGGGCGGAATGGACCTGGGCGAGCGCCTCGCCGAGGAGGTGGGACACCTCACCGCCCAGCGGGGCGCAGAGCGCGCGGCGGAGCTGCTGCGTCCGCTCGCCGTCGTCCAGGGGCGCGGCCTGTCCCGGCGGGGGCCGTGGCTGGTGCTCGCCAACGCCCTGCGTGACGAGGGCAGTCCCGAGCTGACGGCCGGGGAGCTGCGGCGGGCGGTGCTGAGCGCGGCGGGCGGGATCGTCTCCGCCCAGCCCGCACCCGACATCGAGGACACCGTCCATCACCTGGCCCACCCCAGTTACGGGGCCTACTTCCTGCGGCAGGCCGGCCTCGACTCGGCGCAGGCCCACCGCAAGGTGGTGGCGGCGCTTCGCGCGCGGGCCGGGGACGGCTGGGCCGACGCGGACGCGTACACCCGGGACCATCTGGGCGCCCACGCCGCCCAGGTGGGCACGGAGGAGTTGCGCACGCTCTTCGACGACATGGAGTTCCTGCTGCTGACCAGTCCGGACGTCATGCTGCCGCTGGCGTCCACGCTCGCCCGGGACTGCGACGGGGCGGCCCTGTACGGGCGCGTGGGAGACGCCTTCCGCGACTCCGAGGACCCGACGACCCGCAAGGCCCTGTTACGGGCGACCGCGTTCGTGAGCCACCGCGAGCGGTCCTATCCGGTCCTGGAGCGGATCGGCGGGTTTCTGCCGTGGCAGGAGTACTGGACGGACCTGCTGCCCGATCCGGTCGAGTGGCGCCGGCCCGCTCCGCTGGGCGGGGCGAGGACGCTGAGCTGGCGCGGCGGCGCGGGGGCGGCGGAGCTGCTGGCCGGGGACACGCTGGCCGCGGGGGGCCGGGGCGAGGTGGTGGTGCTGGACCCGGCGTCGGGCAGACGGCTGCTGACTCGTCGTACGCAGGGGGCGGGCCGGGGGCGGGGCGAGGCGCTCACCGAGGTACGGGAGGTGGGCCGCGGGCCGCACTGGACCACCGTCGCCCGTGACGACCGGGCCCTCTACTTCTGGCGGTCCGGCTCCCGGCTTCCCGAGTACGTGTATCAGTGGGGCGGAGCGGTGCGCACCCTCGCCACTGCCGAACGGACCACGGAGACCGTCGTCCTGGCGTCCGACGGCCGGCATGTGTGGGTCTGGCGCTGGGGCCGTGGCGGCATGCACCGCGGGGACCAGAGTCTGGTGGAGATCCGCATGTCGGACGCCCAGACACTGGCGGCCCTCGCGCTGGGCCCCCGTCTGTTCGCCCTGGCGGTGGGGGAAAGAGCGGTGCTGTACGAGGTCGACCGGGGGATCCGCAGGTCCGGCGGCCTGCTACCCGAAGGGGTGGACCTGGGCGAACTCGGGGCGCCCGCGATGGCCGCCACGGCGGCACCGCAGCCGCCCGGCACGGCACGGGGAGAGGGGAACGGGCGGGACGGCTGGCTCGCGGTCGCGGACGGCAGCCAGGTCCGGGTCTGGCGGTGCACGACGGACGACCGGGCGCCGTCCGCCCCGCCCGTGGTGGACCTGCTGTGGCGGTTCGACTCCCCGGCACGAGGACTGGCCTTCGGACACCACCGCGGCGACACGCTCCTGGCCGCGCAGGAGAGTCTCACGGTCCGCGTCCTGAACCTCACGGCCCATGCCCCGACGGCAGAGGATCCGCCACCCGAGGCGCGGTTCCGGCTGAGCGCGCCGCGGGACGGGGCGATGGCCTTCGAGCCCGGCGGACAGGGTGTACTCGCCGTGGCCGACGGCCCGGACATCCGGATGGTGGAGGTGGGACCCGCGATCTCGTCGGGGCACGGCATGCCCAGGCGCGCCCACGACCAGAAGCCGGTCGTCGCCCTGGCAGGGGCGCCGGAGGGTCCGCCACTGCTGTGCCGGGTGTGGGGCGAACAGATCCTGGTGTCACGGCCCGAGCGCGGTGCGCCGCCCGACGTATTGGCCACGGTCCTCGGTCACTTGGCCCCGGTGACCGCCGTCCGGGCGGTGCGCTGCGACGATGCCTGGATCGTGGTCGCCGCGGCGCAGCGGACCGTGCGGCTGTGGCGCCTGTCCGAGGATCTGTCCGTGCGGACCGTTCATGATCTGGGGCTCGGAGGGGACGCCGGGGACCGGGTGCCTGCGCTCGGCCTGCTCGTCGACCGCGTCGCCGGGAGCCTGCGGGTCTACACGCCGGACGGGCAGCACATCGATCAGGCGGAGCTGCCTCTCGACGGCTCCCGTGACTGGCGGTGGGGCGAGCCGGTCCCGGCAGGGGTGCGCTCCGTCGCGGTCGACGCCCGGGCCCTGCGGGACGAAACGATGTGGCTGACGGCCGACCTGGGCGACGAACTGCTGCTGTGGGAACACCGGGAAGGCCGGCTGGAGATCGCCGCGCGCGTCGGGCTGCCCGGCCGGGGCGAGGACGCCCAGGCCACCCGTGTCGTGCTGGGCGAGCTGTACGACCCGGACGACGAGGAGTCCTTTCCGCTGCTGGCGTGGGTGGACGGCGGCGTCGTCAAAGTGGCCGAGTACTCCGGCGGAAGCGAGAAGCGGACGACGCTGCCGGGCGGGGCGCGGGACGTGACCTCGCTGGTCTTCTGCGGTGCGCCGGAACGGCCGCTTCTGCTGGTCTGCGACGAACAGCGGGCGCCGGCGGTGTGGGACGTGCAGGCCGGGACGTGGCTGCAGGGCGCCGGAGTCCCCTTGCGCGGTTACCCGGTGCAGGTCGCGGACGCCGCCCGGGACCCGGAGGGCCTGGTGGTGGCGCTTCAGGGAGACCACCGCTGCGACCTGATCCGGCTGCCCGGCGACTTCTTCTCATGACAGTACGTCAGACCCGCCCAGAGATACGTGACGGAGGAAAACGCAGTGAAGCACGACCTCGTGGTGTTCGTACCCGGGATCCTCGGCAGCCGGCTGACCAGGGACGGGAGTGACGTCTGGAACCAGTCCCGGCAGGCTCTGTTCCAGCTCCGGCACCCCGGGCGGGCGCTGGCGGGCATCGCCCTGCCGCCGGACATCGGCGACCACCGGCCCGAGGGGGACCGCCGGCTCGTCGCGGACGGGCTGCTCAAGTCCCCGGACGCGATGCCCGGGCTGCTCTCCTGCCTGGGCTATCCGGACGTCCGGGCGGCGCTCGGGGACCTGGCCGAGGGCCAGTACGTCCCCTTCGCCTACGACTGGCGGCTCTCCAACCGGCTGACCGCCCAGGACCTGAAGGAACGGATCGGGCGTGAACTCTCCCGGTGGCGCGAGCAGGTCGACCGGCACTACCCGGACCGGGCGGACGAGCCGAAGGTCATTCTGGTCTGCCACTCGATGGGAGGTCTGGTCGGCCGCTACTACCTGGAGTGCCTGGGCGGCAGGGAGACCGCGCGCACCCTGGTCACGCTGGGCACACCGCACCGGGGCGCCGCGAAGGCCGTCCGGTTCCTGACCGGCCACGGTGTCGGACCGGTCGTCGGCGACGGCCGGCTGCGCCGCGCGGGCACCGGCGCGATCGGCCGTGTGGTGAACGAGGCACTGCGCGAACTCGCCCTCACCCTTCCGTCCGTGGGACAGCTGCTGCCCGTGTACGAGGCGGTCACGATCCCGGGCAAGAGCCGTCGCCGCACGCTCGCCGACCGCCGCCACCAGGTGCCCGACCTGCCCACGGCCGTGGTCGAGGACGCCTTCGCCTTCCACCGGGAGTTCGAGGAGGCGCGCGACGCGAACCGCCGCGGCGACGCCGGCGGCCGGCTGCCCTACCGGGTGCACAGCCTGGGAGGCATGGCGCACCCGACGGTGCACGGCGTCGAACTCTCGCCCGACGGACTACGGTTCACCACGGAGCTGGATGCGAGCCGCCCCTGGTCCGGTGACGGGACCGTGCCGCAGGAATCCGCCTTCGCCGGCTGGGCGCTCGACTACAAGGAAGACGGGATCTGGAACGGCTACCGCCACGCGGACATGGCGGGCGGCGGATCGGTGGGCCATCAGCTCGCCGTCATCAGGGAGGGCCTTCCGGCCGGCGACATGCTCGCTGCCGACGAGGAGTTCGGACTGGAGGTCCCCGAGTATGCGGCTGCCGGAGCGCCCTTCGAGGTGCTGGCCTCCGGGACCGGCCTGGTCGACCGGAACCTGCGGGCGGTGCTGCGGCAGGACGGAGTTCCGTACGGGGAACCGGTCCCGTTCGTCTCCGACGGCGCGGGCGGCCTGCGGGCGGAGCTGGAGGGCGGTCCGGGTACCTGGGTGCTGGAGGTGCTGTCCGAGCGGCCCCGCATGCTGTGCCGGGAGGTGGTCACGCTCGCGGGCGCGTGATCGAACGGATATTCGATCAATCCGCTCCGGGACGGGCCGCTCTCGCGTTCCCGCAGACCACATCGTTTCTGCACGCGTAGCTAAGAGTGGGGCGGGTGGGACTCGAACCCACGGCCGACGGATTATGAGTCCGCTGCTCTAACCGGCTGAGCTACCGCCCCATAGCGGCGTGTCGCGTACAAGTGTGCGCGCCGTCTGCCGCAGCATAGCCGCTCATACGATCTCCTGCTTCGGATGGTCGGCTTCTGCGCTGCTTCCTGACCTTGAGGACTTCGGCGCAGGCACCGTGGTTCCCCCGGACATGAAAAAGGACCCCGAAGGGTCCTCGTTCGCCGTGCTCCCCCGACTGGACTCGAACCAGTAACCTGCCGGTTAACAGCCGGCTGCTCTGCCAATTGAGCTACGGAGGACCGAAGCTCCCCCGACTGGACTCGAACCAGTAACCTGCCGGTTAACAGCCGGCTGCTCTGCCAATTGAGCTACGGAGGACCGAAGCTCCCCCGACTGGACTCGAACCAGTAACCTGCCGGTTAACAGCCGGCTGCTCTGCCAATTGAGCTACGGAGGATTGCCTCGTTGCATCGAACGTACCTACCTGGGTATTCGCCAGGGGGCGGGCGCTCGCTGCGACACATACATTAGCGCAAGTAGGGGGGTGCTCCGCCAATCGGAATCCCCTGGCGCCGACGCCGCACCAGAGACCTAGACAAGGGAAGGGTGGCAGCCATGCGCTACCGGCTCACGTTCGTCGCCGGACTGGCCCTCGGTTACGTGCTCGGCACGAGGGCCGGACGCGAGCGCTACGAGCAGCTGAAGAAGTCCGCTCGCCAGATCGCGCAGAACCCCGCCGTCCGCAACACCGCCGAGACCGCCGCCCAGCAGGGCCGCCAGTACGCCGGCAAGGCCTTCCACACGGTCGGCCACAAGGTCGGCGACCGCGTCCCGGAGTCTGTGGCCCAGCGGGTGCGATCCCTCCGGGAACGCACCATCAACGGCGCGGACGAGGACGACTGGGGCACCAGCAACACCTAGGCCGGCAGCGCGACGCCTCCTTCAGGGGAACGGGGCACCGCCCTGGGCCAAAACAAGCGCAGCGATACGGCAGAATTTTCGCCATGGGGATAGTCGCCGGGTTGGACAGCTCGCCCGATTTCACGCGCATCGTCGTCTGTGACGCGGACACGGGAGCCGTGCTCAGGCAGGGGTATGCGCCGCATCCGGTGGACGCGGCGGACGGGGCCGCACGCCCCAGCGACGTGGACCCGCAGGCGTGGCTGCTGTCCCTGGGCGAGGCCGCGGGGGGCGGGCTGCTGGAGGGCGTGCAGGCCATCGGCGTCTCCGCGCAGCAGAATGCCCTGATCCCGCTGGACGCACAGGGCAACACCGTGCGGCCGGCGCTGGTCGGCGGCGACAAGCGGGCGCAGGTCGCGGCGGCCGACCTGATCGACGCGCTCGGCGGCCGGGAGGCCTGGGCGCAGGCGGTCGGCTGTGTGCCGCAGGCCGCGCAGCCGGTCACCAAGCTGCGCTGGCTCGCGAAGAGTGAGCCCGAGAACGCGCTGCGTACGGCCGTGCTGCTGCAGGCCCACGACTGGCTGGTGTGGCAGCTGCTAGGGCGGCCCGTGCGCCGGACCACCGACCGCGGCGGCGCCTCCGGCACCGGGTACTGGTCCGCCGCGACCGGTGGCTACCGGCCCGACCTGGTCGAGCTGGCGCTCGGCCACCAGGCGATGCTCCCCGAGGTGATCGGCCCGTCGGACGCGGCCGGTACGACTCCGGAGGGGCTGCTGATCTCGGCCGGGACCGGGGAGACCATGGCCGCCGCGTTCGGGCTCGGGATCGGGCTCGGGGACGCGGTCGTCTCGCTCGGGGCCTCCGGTTCCGTGATGGCCGTGCACCGGGAGGCGCTCACCGACCAGGCCGGGATGATCACCTCGTTGGCCGACGCCACCGGCATGCACCTGCCGGTCGTCACCACCCTGAACGCCGTACGCACCCTGCGCGGCGCCGCCGAACTCCTCGGTCTGTCCGACCTGGAGGGCCTGTCGGACCTGGCGATGAAGTCGACGCCGGGTTCGCACGGGCTGGTGCTGCTGCCCTACCTGGAGGGCGAGCGGACGCCGAGTCTGCCGCACACCGCCGGGACCCTCGCCGGGCTGCGGCGCGAGTCGATGAAGCCCGAGCATCTGGCGCGGGCCGCGTTCGAGGGCATGCTGTGCGGGCTCGCCGACGCACTGGACGTACTGCGCGGGCGGGGCGTGGACGTGCGGCGGATCTTCCTGCTGGGGCCGGCCGCCGAGCTGCCCGCCGTGCAGTCCGCGGCGCCCTCGCTGTTCGGTGTGCAGGTCGTCGTACCGCAGCCCGCCGACTACGCGGCGATCGGCGCGGCGCGGCAGGCCGCCTGGGCGCTCGGTGTGTCGCAGGGCGCCCTCGACCCGCGCACCCCGCCGGCCTGGCAGGGCGCGGCCGCGCAGGTCCTGGAGCCGGGCGACGAGCTGGCCGTGGGTCAGGCCGTACGGCAGCAGTTCGTGTCGGTGCGGGAGCAGACCCACCCTGGTGCGTTCCGCCTCTGAGGACCGCGCTTCCCGGGGTTCATCGGTTGGCTTAATGGGTTGAGGTAACGCGGGTGGAGTGTCCGACGATAGGGGCCAGGGGCAACCGACCGGCCCCCCTCGCCGACTCCGAGAGACGTAGCGTGCTCATACGACTTCTGCGGACCTATCTCAGGCCCTACAAGAAACCCATAGCCCTTCTGGTGCTGCTGCAGTTCCTGCAGACCTGCGCCACCCTCTATCTGCCCACCCTCAACGCGCACATCATCGACAACGGTGTCGTGAAGGGGGACACGGGTTACATCCTGTCGTTCGGCGCCCTGATGATCGGCATCTCACTGGCGCAGGTCGTCTGCAACATCGGTGCCGTCTACTACGGCGCCCGGACCGCCTCCGCGCTCGGCCGGGACGTGCGCGGCGCCGTCTTCCACCGGGTCCAGTCCTTCTCCGCCCGTGAGATGGGTCACTTCGGGGCACCCACGCTCATCACCCGTACGACCAATGACGTACAGCAGGTCCAGATGCTGGTCCTGATGTCGTTCACCCTGATGGTGTCGGCGCCCATCATGTGTGTCGGCGGGATCGTGCTGGCGCTCGGCCTGGACGTGCCGCTGTCCGCCGTGCTCATCGCCGTCGTCCCCGTGCTCGGCATCTCCGTGGCGCTGATCGTGCGCCGGCTGCGGCCGCTGTTCCGGTCCATGCAGGTCCGGCTGGACACGGTGAACCGGGTGCTGCGCGAGCAGATCACCGGCAACCGGGTGATCCGCGCCTTCGTCCGGGACGAGTACGAGCAGGGCCGGTTCGGGAAGGCGAACGGCGATCTGACCGAGATGCAGATGGCCACCGGCCGGATGCTCGCGCTGATGTTCCCGATCGTCATGACCGTGGTGAACGTGTCGTCGATCGCGGTGGTGTGGTTCGGCGCGCACCGCATCGACAGCGGCGGGATGCAGATCGGCGACCTGACCGCGTTCCTCGCCTATCTGATGCAGATCGTCATGTCCGTGATGATGGCCACCTTCATGTTCATGATGGTGCCGCGCGCCGAGGTGTGCGCCGAGCGCATCGAGGAGGTCCTGGACACCGAGTCGAGCGTGGTGCCGCCGCTCGCGCCGGTCGTCGAGCTGCGCCGGCACGGGCATCTGGAGATCCGGGGCGCGGGCTTCCGCTATCCGGGTGCCGAGGAGCCGGTGCTGAAGGGCATCGACCTGGTGGCCCGGCCGGGTGAGACGACCGCCGTGATCGGCTCCACCGGCAGCGGCAAGTCGACGCTGCTCGGGCTGGTCCCGCGGCTGTTCGACGCCACCGAGGGCGAGGTCCTGGTGGACGGCGTCGACGTCCAGGAGGTCGAGCCGCGGCTGCTCGCGAAGACCGTCGGGCTCGTGCCGCAGAAGCCGTACCTGTTCGCGGGGACGGTCGCGACCAACCTGCGCTACGGCGATCCGGACGCCACCGACGAGGAGCTGTGGCACGCGCTGGAGGTGGCGCAGGCCAGGGACTTCGTGCAGAAGCTGGAGGGCGGTCTGAACGCCCCGATCGCGCAGGGCGGCACGAACGTGTCGGGCGGTCAGCGCCAGCGCCTCGCCATCGCCCGCACGCTGGTGCAGCGTCCGGAGATCTATCTCTTCGACGACTCGTTCTCCGCACTCGACTACGCGACCGACGCGGCGTTGCGCTCCGCGCTCGGCGAGGAGACCGCCGAGGCGACCGTCGTCATCGTCGCCCAGCGAGTGGCGACCATCCGGGACGCGGACCGGATCGTCGTGCTGGACGAGGGCCGGGTGGTCGGCTCCGGCCGGCACCACGAGTTGATGGCGACCAACGAGACCTACCGGGAGATCGTGCTCTCCCAGCTCACGGAAGCGGAGGCTGCCTGATGGCCGGGCCCATGGGACGCATGATGGCCGGGGGCGGCCCCGACCAGCGCTCGATGGACTTCAAGGGGTCGGGCAAGCGGCTCGTCGCCCGGTTCAGGCCCGAACGGGTCACCATCTACGTCCTGCTGCTGTGCGTGGTCGTCAGCGTGGCCCTGAGCGTGATCGGCCCGAAGATCCTCGGCCGGGCCACCGACCTGGTGTTCGCCGGCATCGTCGGCCGGCAGATGCCGGCCGGGGCGAGCAAGGAGCAGGTGCTCGAATCGATGCGCGAGCGGGGCCAGGGCACCGTCGCGGACATGCTGCAGAGCACCGACTTCACCCCCGGCAAGGGCATCGACTTCACTGCCGTCGGGAACGTCCTGCTGCTCGCGCTCGGCACCTTCCTGATCGCCGGTCTGCTGATGGCGGTCGCCACCCGGTTGGTCAACCGGGCCGTGAACCGCACGATGTACCGGATGCGCGAGGACGTGCAGGCGAAGCTGTCGCGGCTGCCGCTGTCGTACTTCGACAAGCGCCAGCGCGGCGAGGTGCTCTCCCGGGCCACCAACGACATCGACAACATCGGGCAGACGCTGCAGCAGTCGATGGGTCAGCTCATCAACTCGGTGCTGACCATCGTCGGCGTGCTCGTGATGATGTTCTATGTCTCGTGGATCCTGGCGCTGGTCGCGCTGGTGACCGTGCCACTGTCGTTCGTGGTCGCCACCCGGGTCGGCAAGCGGTCGCAGCCGCACTTCGTGCAGCAGTGGCGCTCCACCGGCAAGCTGAACGCGCACGTCGAGGAGATGTACACCGGGCACACCCTGGTCAAGGTGTTCGGCCGGCAGGAGGAGTCGGCGAAGCAGTTCGCCGAGCAGAACGAGGCGCTGTACGAGGCCGGGTTCAAGGCGCAGTTCAACAGCGGGGTGATGCAGCCGCTGATGATGTTCGTGTCGAACCTGAACTACGTGCTGGTGGCGGTCGTCGGTGGTCTCCGGGTCGCGTCGGGCGCGCTGTCCATCGGTGACGTGCAGGCCTTCATCCAGTACTCGCGGCAGTTCTCGATGCCGCTGACGCAGGTCGCGTCGATGGCGAACCTGGTGCAGTCGGGTGTCGCCTCGGCCGAGCGGATCTTCGAACTCCTGGACGCGGAGGAGCAGGAGGCGGATCCGGTGCCGGGCGAGCGGCCGGAGCAGCTGCGCGGGCGGGTGCGGCTGGAGCACGTGTCGTTCCGGTACGACCCCGAGAAGCCGCTGATCGAGGATCTGTCGCTGACGGTGGAGCCCGGCCAGACGGTGGCGATCGTCGGTCCGACCGGTGCGGGCAAGACCACCCTGGTCAACCTGCTGATGCGGTTCTACGACGTCTCCGGCGGGCGCATCGCCCTCGACGGCGTGGACATCCGGAGGATGTCCCGGGACGACCTGCGGTCGGGGATCGGCATGGTGCTGCAGGACACCTGGCTGTTCGGCGGGTCCATCGCGGACAACATCGCGTACGGCGCCTCGCGCGAGGTCACCCGGGGGGAGATCGAGGAGGCTGCGCGGGCGGCCCACGCGGACCGGTTCATCCGTACTCTTCCCGACGGTTACGACACCGTGATCGACGACGAGGGCACGGGGGTCAGCGCCGGTGAGAAGCAGCTCATCACCATCGCGCGGGCGTTCCTGTCCGATCCGACGATCCTGGTGCTGGACGAGGCGACCAGCTCCGTCGACACCCGTACCGAGGTGCTGATCCAGAAGGCGATGGCCAAACTCGCCGACGGGCGGACCTCGTTCGTCATCGCGCACCGCCTCTCCACCATCCGGGACGCCGACACGATCCTGGTGATGGAGAACGGCTCGATCGTCGAACAGGGCGCGCACGCGGAGCTGCTGGCGGCCGACGGGGCCTACGCGCGGCTGTACAAGGCCCAGTTCGCGCAGGCCGTGGCCGAGGTCGACTGATCCTCGGGTGATCCTCGAAGGGGCCGCTCACCTCGGGTGAGCGGCCTCTTTCAGTCCAGGTATCCCCTCAACTGGTCCGCGAAGGCGTGGTCCCTGAGCTTGTTCAGGGTCTTCGACTCGATCTGCCGTATCCGTTCCCGGGTCACGCCGAAGAGGCGGCCTATCTCCTCCAGGGTGCGGGGGCGGCCGTCGGCGAGGCCGTAGCGGAGCTGGACGACCTTGCGTTCCCGTTCGCCGAGGGTGGAGAGCACGGCCTCCAGGTGCTCCCGGAGCAGCAGGAACGCGGCCGATTCGACGGGGCTCGTGGCGTCGCCGTCCTCGATCAGGTCACCGAGGGCGACGTCGTCCTCCTCGCCCACCGGGGCGTGCAGGGACACCGGCTCCTGAGCCAGGCGCAGCACCTCGCCGACCCGTTCCGGGGGCAGCTCCAGATGCGCGGCGACCTCGTCCGGTGTCGGCTCGTAGCCGCGTTCCTGGAGCATGCGGCGCTGGACGCGGACGACCCGGTTGATCAGTTCCACGACGTGCACGGGAACGCGGATGGTGCGGGCCTGGTCGGCCAGGGCGCGGGACATGGCCTGCCGGATCCACCAGGTGGCGTAGGTGGAGAACTTGTAGCCGCGGGCGTAGTCGAACTTCTCCACGGCCCGGATGAGTCCGAGGTTGCCCTCCTGGACCAGGTCGAGCATGGTCAGGCCGCGGCCGACGTACCGCTTGGCGACGGAGACCACGAGCCGCAGGTTGGCCTCGATGAGGCGGCGCTTGGCCATCCGGCCCATGACGACGAGCCGGTCCAGGTCGAGTGCGAGCTGGCTGTCCAGGTCGGGGGTGCTGGTCAGCTTCGCCTCGGCGAACAGCCCGGCCTCGACACGGCGGGCGAGTTCGACCTCCTCGGCGGCGGTGAGCAGCGGGATGCGGCCGATCTCGCGCAGGTACTGGCGGAAGAGGTCCGAGGAGGGCCCGCTGGTGTCGGCCCGGGCGGCGGGCGGCGCCTCGACGGGCTCGGCGGCCTCCTCGGGCGCTTCGGGGTCCTCCGTCAGCGCCTCGGCAGGCGGCTCCGCCGGCTCGGCGGCCGTCTCGGCAGCCGGCCCCTGGGCCGCCTCCGGGACGGTCTCGGGGGTCGCCTCCGGGTGGCGGTGGGCGCGGCCCTGCGGGGGCACGGCCACGAGGACGTCGGGCTCCGCGTCCGGCTCGTCGGCGGTGGCGCTGGTGTTGCTGTCGGTCTGGGTGAGGGTCTGGGTCTGCACGGGGGCGACCTCCAGGATGATCGCTGCTCAAGGTGTGCGGCAGCGGTACTTCGGGAGCGGAGAGTCGACGGCCTGCGCTCCTGAGGCCTGGGACTCGGGCACCGCACCCCAGTGTGGGGGAAGACACATCCCCGCCACGAGGGGCTTGCGGTGACTTTTTGCGTCCGGTCCGTGACCGGCTGGTGACCGGGGCCGGAAACCCGGGTGCCGCGCCCCGGCCGGTCTGCGACGATCTCCCGGTGTCCGGGCTCCTGTACGAAACCCATGTGACCGTCGCCTGCGCGAGCCAGGCCGAGGCGGAGCGGCTGCATGTCTGGGCCGGTGCCACGGGGCTGAAGCTGACGCACATCGTGCTGGCCCGCGGCCGGATGCGGCACCAGCCGATGCTCACCCTCGCCGGCTCGGCCTCGTACGCCGAGGAGTCGGCGCGGGCGGAGCGGACCGTGGCGGCGCTGCGGGCGGACGGTTTCGCGTCGGTCCGGGTGAAGATCGAGTCGGTGCCGTGGGCGCCCGAGGTGCCGGACGGGCCGTGCGGGGGCGGTCAGTACTTCGAGCATCACGTGGAGCTGCTGCTGGACGCGGACACCGACCTCGGCACGCTGGCCGGACGGGTCGTCCCGCACGGCGCGCATCTGTCCTGGAACGCCCGGCGGGTGCACGGGGCCGGACGGCACGAGCGGTTCGTGACCCAGCGGTGCCGAGACGTCTGCGACGCGGAGGCCGAAAGGGCGCTGGGACGGCTCCTGGCAGAGCTGGACGGGCACGAAGTGCTGGGCGTGGAGCGGGAGTTCGTGCTCCACGACAGCGACGAGTCGGTGGACGAGGGGTGGCTCGGGGAGCCGACGACCCAGGGAGCGGGCGTATGAGCGGCACATGGCGGAACTTCGGGTGGCAGGCGGACGAGGTCCCGCGCGAACCTCTGGACGAGACGACGCGCCAGGCCAAGGACCTGCCCAGAACGCTGACCCGGGTGCCCGGCCGGGACGTGACGCAGCGGCCCGTCTTCGAACCGGCCCTGAAGCACTACCGGAACGCCTACCGGGCCACCGACCCCGTGTTCACCGACCCGGCGCGCGGCGTCGCCTGGCGGGCCGCCCGGCAGCGGGCCCAGCACCTGGTGCTGGGCGGCATCGCGGCCTCACCCTGGGCGGACGCCCTGGTGCTGCGCGGCAGCGTGCTGCTGTCGGCGTGGTTCGGGGAGGCCGCCCGCGAACCCGGTGACCTGGACTTCGTCGTCGTACCGGCCTCCTGGCGGATCGACGAGGAGCGCACGGAGAGGATGTTCGCGGGCGTGGCCGAGGCGGCCGAGGCGGCCGAGGCCCAGGGAAACGAGGTCCGTTTCCATCCGCGCACCGCGGTCGTGGAGGACATCTGGACCTACGACCGGGTGCCGGGCCGCCGGATGGTCCTGCCCTGGTCGGCGCCGGGGCTGCCCGGCGGGCACGTCCAGCTCGACTTCGTCTTCAACGAGCCGCTGCCCGAGGAGCCCGAGCGGTTGGAGCTGCCGGGCGGGGCGGTGCTGCTCGCGGCGACGCCCGCGCTGTCGCTCGTCTGGAAGCTGATGTGGCTGCTCACCGACGTGCACGGCCAGGGCAAGGACCTGTACGACGCCGTCCTGCTCGCCGAAGACCACCCTCTCTCCTGCGAGCTGCTGCACGAAGTGTTCCGGTTGTCGGGCGAGTGGCCGTATCCGTACCGGCAGAAGATCCTGCTGGAGGACGTCGTGGAGGCGGCCGGGGAGGTCGAGTGGAACCACTTCGTCACCGAGTACCCGCAGTTCGCCGGTAGGGAGCGGGAGTTCGCGGACCGCCTGGTGCGGGCGGTTGCCCCCGCTTTCCCGGAGGACTAGAGCGCCTCCGCGCCCCGCTCGCGCAGTGCCTGGTCGTACTGCTGCAGGACCCACAGTTCGTTCTGTACGGCGGCCAGCTGGGCCGGGTCGCCCACAGCGGCGATGCGGGCCAGCTGGGACTGGACGTCCCGGACGCGGCGCTCGACGGCCCGGCGACGGACCGCCACCAGCTGCACACCCGCGTAGATCTCGTCGACCGTCCTGCGCATGATCGGCTCGACGGCGAGTTCGGTGACCATCGCGCGGACCGTGTCGTCGGGGGCGGCCTCGCGGACGCGGACCAGGTACTCCTGGGCGTCCTGTACGCCCCACTCGGCGCCGCCCGCGTCCAGGACGGCCTGGCGTACGGCGGCGTAGGGGGCAGCTGTGAATTCGTCGGCGCCGTACGCGTCGAAGGCCGGGGAGACCAGCTCCGGGCGCTGCAGGGCGAGTTTCAGCAGCTCGCGCTCGGTGGCGTAGACGGGGTTGCGCAGGGTCAGAGCGGGGCCTGCGGCGGCCGGGCGAGGGGCGGCCTCGTACGGCTGGGGTGCGCGGTGGTCGGGCGCCGGGGCCCTGCCGCCGCCGCGCCGGTGAAGGTGACCGACACGGTCCACCACGAACTCCGGGTCCAGGATGCCGACCAAGCCGGCGAGCTCCACCGCCATCTCACGCCGCGCGGTGCGCTCCTTGATCCGGGCTGCCACCGGGGCTGCCTCGTCCAGGGCCGCCGCTCGGCCCCCGGGAGTTTCCAGGTCGTAGCGCTTCACGATCTGCTGCAGCGCGAACTTGAACAGCGGGGTGTGCGGTTGGACCAGTTCCGCGACGGCGTCGTCCCCCTTCGCCAGGCGCAACTCGCACGGATCCATGCCGTCGGGAGCAATCGCGATGTAGGTCGAGGCGGCGAACTTCTGGTCGTCCTCGAAGGCGCGCAGGGCCGCCTTCTGGCCGGCCGCGTCGCCGTCGAAGGTGAAGATCACCCGGGCCGAGCCGTTGTCCATGAGAAGACGGCGGAGGATCTTGATGTGGTCGCCGCCGAAGGCGGTGCCGCAGGTGGCGATCGCGGTCGTGACGCCGGCGAGGTGGCAGGCCATGACGTCCGTGTAGCCCTCGACGACGACGGCCCGGCTGGCCTTGGCGATGTGCTGCTTGGCGAGGTCGATGCCGTACAGCACCTGGGACTTCTTGTAGATCGCCGTGTCGGGCGTGTTCAGGTACTTCGGGCCGTTGTCCGCCTCGTACAGCTTGCGGGCGCCGAAGCCGACGACCTCCCCGCCGATGTCCCGGATGGGCCA
Source organism: Streptomyces sp. NPDC005728 (assembly GCF_040630895.1). Lineage (NCBI taxonomy): Bacteria > Bacillati > Actinomycetota > Actinomycetes > Kitasatosporales > Streptomycetaceae > Streptomyces > Streptomyces sp. NPDC005728. The sequence continues at coordinate 67,980 of NZ_JBEXYL010000005.1, read as the reverse complement.
CATCAGACGGCCCCGGAACCGGTCGATGGGGCCGCGGCGGCCCTCCTGCGACAGTCCGGAGAGGACCAGCTCCTTGTCCGTGAAGCCCCTGCCGCGCAGGAAGCGGGTGAGGTGGTCCCAGCCCTGGGGGCTGTAGCCGACGCCGAAGTGGACGGCGGCGGCCTGGTCGAAGCCGCGCTCGGCGAGGAAGATCCGGCCGGTCTCGGCCTCGGGGCTGGTGGCGAGCTGCTCGGCGTACCACTGGGCGGCGATCTTGTGTGCCTCGACCAGGCGGATGCGCTCGCCGCGCTGGTGGGCGGGGTTGTACCCGCCCTCTTCGTAGCGCAGCGTGATGCCGGCCTGGGCGGCCAGGCGCTCGACCGCCTCGGAGAAGGAGAGGTGGTCCACCTTCATGACGAAGGTGATGGTGTCGCCGCCCTCCTGGCAGCCGAAGCAGTGGAAGAGTCCCTTGCTCGGGCTGACCTGGAAGGACGGCGACTTCTCGTCGTGGAAGGGGCACAGCCCCTTGAGGTTGCCGCCACCGGCGTTGCGCAGCTGGAGGTACTCGGAGACCACGGCGTCGATCGGGACCGCGTCCCGTACCGCCTTCACGTCCTCGTCGTTGATCCGTCCTGCCACGCGTGAATTCTACGGGGCCGAACCGACAGTCCCGGTGCTCAGGAGACGAGGCTCTCCAGAGGTACGTGCGGGTCCGCCAGGGCCTCCGTGTTCACCGGGGTCCGGGAGCGGATCAGCTGCTGGATCGGCTCTGTGACGTCCCACACATTCACGTTCATCCCGGCCAGGACCCTCCCCTCCTTCACCCAGAACGCGATGAACTCCCGCTTGCCCGCGTCACCCCGGATCACCACCTCGTCGTACGACCCCGGGGGCGCCCATCCGCTGTACTCCATCCCCAGGTCGTACTGGTCGGTGAAGAAGTAGGGCACGCGGTCGTAGGTGAGGTCCCTGCCGAGCATGGCGCGGGCCGCCGCCGGGCCGCCGTTCAGGGCGTTCGCCCAGTGCTCCACCCTGATCCGCGTGTCGAAGAGGGCGAGCGGGAAGGAGGCGACGTCGCCGGCCGCGTGGATGTCGGGGTCGGAGGTGCGCAGCCGCTCGTCGACCGCGACGCCGCCGCCGTGCACCCGGCCGGCGATCTCCAGTCCGGACGCCTCCGCGAGGCCGATGCGGGGGGCCGCGCCGATGGCGGCGAGGACGGCGTGCGCCGGGTGCTCCTCGCCGTCGTCCGTGCGCACCGCGAGAACCATGCCGTCCTGGCCGACGATCTCGGTGAGCCGGGTACCGAAGGAGAAGCGGACGCCGTGCTCGCGGTGCAGCTCGCCGAAGACGTTGCCGAGCTCCGGGCCGAGGACGCCGTGCAGCGGGGTGGGCAGCGGCTCGATGACGGTGACCTCGGCGCCGTACTCGCGGGCCGCGGCCGCGACCTCCAGGCCGATCCAGCCGGCGCCCGCGATCACCAGGTGGCCGTTGTCCCGGCCGAGGGAGGTGAGGACGCCCTTGAGACGCTCGGCGTGGGCGAGGCGGCGCAGATGGTGGACGCCCGCCAGGTCGGTGCCGGGGATGTCCAGGCGGCGGGGCTCCGCGCCGGTGGCCAGGAGGAGCTTGTCGTAGTGGACGAGGGTGCCGTCGTCGCCGAAGCGCACGGTCCTCGCGGCACGGTCGATCCGGTCGACGGTCTGGCCGAGGTGCAGCTCGATGTCGTTCTGCGCGTACCAGGCGGGCTCGTGCACGAAGACGCTGTCGCGCTCCTCCTTGCCGAGCAGGTACCCCTTGGAGAGCGGCGGGCGCTCGTACGGGTGGTCGCGCTCGTCGCAGATCAGTATCACCCGCCCGGTGAAGCCCTCCGCCCGGAGCGTCTCGGCCGCCTTCGCGCCGGCGAGACCGCCTCCGACGATGACGAATGTCTGATCCGCGTCGACCACTTGATGCCTCCTCTTAAGGGTGCCGCCACATGCGAGCGTCCCGCACGCAGCGTGATGCGGGAAGAGGGAGTGACCCGATCAGGCCACCCAGGGTCACTTTCCTTTCACATATGCCCCGTCAGTCTCGCGTGCAGCGAGCGGGCGGAGGCATCGGTCAACGAGGCGATCTGGTCGACGATCACCCGCTTGCGGGCGTTGTCGTCGGGTGCCTCCTCGAACAGCGCCCGAAACTGCGGTTCCAGACCGTCCGGCGCCCGGGCGGTGAGCGCCTCGGCCAGCTCGGCGACGACCACCCGCTGGTCGGCGCGCAGCCGTTCCTGCTCGGCGCGCTGCATGACGTACCGGTCGGCGACCGCCTTGAGCACCGCGCACTCCATGCGTGTCTCGCGGGGTACGACGAGTTCGGCGTCGTAGCGGGTGAGCCGGCCGCTGCCGTACGCGGCGCGGGTGCCGACCTCGGCGGCCAGGCAGAACCGGCCGATGAGCTGGCTGGTGGCGTCCTTGAGGCGGGCCTGGGCGACCGCCGTGCCGTCGTAGCCGTGCGGCCACCACTCCTGGTCCTGGAGGCGGTCGAGGGCGGCGGCGAGTTCGGCCGGGTCGGTGTCCGCCGGGACGTACCGCCCGACGGCGACCTCGAACACCGCCTGCCGCTCGGGGTCGGCGTGCAGGCAGTTGGGGTCGATGTGCCCGGCGTGCAGGCCGTCCTCGACGTCGTGCACCGAGTAGGCCACGTCGTCCGACCAGTCCATGACCTGGGCCTCGAAGCAGGTGCGGGTGCCGGGGGCGGTCTTGCGGACCCAGTCGAACACCGGGCGGTCGTCCTCGTACACACCGAACTTCGAGGACGCCGGGTCGGTGGGGTGGTCGCCGCGCGGCCAGGGGTACTTGGTGGCGGCGTCCAGGGCGGCGCGGGTGAGATTGAGGCCTACGGAGCCCTCGGGGGTGAAGCGCTTGGGCTCGATGCGGGTGAGGAGCCTGAGGGACTGGGCGTTGCCCTCGAAGCCGCCGCAGTCGTCGGCGAACTCGTTCAGCGCCTGTTCGCCGTTGTGGCCGAAGGGCGGGTGGCCGAGGTCGTGGGAGAGACAGGCCGCTTCCACCAGGTCGGGGTCGCAGCCGAGGGCTGCGCCCAGTTCGCGGCCGACCTGGGCGCACTCCAGGGAGTGGGTCAGGCGGGTGCGGGGGCTGGCGTCCCAGGCCTGGCTGCGGGTCCCTGGGGTGACCACCTGGGTCTTTCCCGCGAGGCGTCGCAGCGCCGCGGAATGCAGGATGCGGGCGCGGTCGCGCTGGAAGGCGGTGCGGCCCGGGCGTTTGTCCGGTTCGGGTGCCCAGCGTTCGGCTGACGCCGGGTCGTAGGCGTTCTCGGTACCTGCGGTGCCTTCCATGATTCGACAGTACGGGTCGGCAGTGACAATCGGGGGGTGGCGGTGCGCCAAGTCGCCTGCCGAGTCGGGGTGCGTGCCGGGTGCGGAAGCGTTGTGGCTTGTCTCGCCCACGCGGCGGAGCCGCATGTCGATACAGCCCTGCGCCCCTAGGCAGCCTCGGTGGACCGTGTTGCCAAGTTCTGGTCGTAGCGGTGAAGGATCAGGCGGGCCATCGCCTCGTGGGCTCCCAGGGGAGCGGATGCGATCCACGGGGCCTGCTCCGCGCACTGTGTCGCGAAGCGGCCAGGGGCCGTGAAGTACGAGGCGACCGCCACTCGGTCGCGGCCACTCGCCGCAAGGGCCTGCAGAGCCGCCGGAACCGTCGGCGTTGCCGCCGAGGCGTATGCCGGAACCACCGGGACGCCCAGGCGTGCGGCCAGGAGGCGGGCCGTGCGGCGGGTGTCGGTGGCCGAGTCGGGGTCGCGGGAGCCCGCCCCGGCCAGGATGACCGCGCTCGTGCGGCGGGTGGCGTCGTCCATGGTCGTGTGCCAGCCGGCCTCGACCAGGCGGGCGTGCAGGGTCTCCACGAGCAGCGGGTGCGGGCCGAGCGGTGCGGCCAGGCGGGTGCGGGCGGACGCGGCGGCGGCCATCTCGGGGATGTCCTGCTTGACGTGGTAGCCGCGGCCGAGGAGCAGCGGGACGAGGACGACGGAGGTGTCGCCGAGGGCGGCGAGGGTGTCCGGGAGCAGGGGCTCGTTCAGCTCGATGTGGCCCAGGTGGAGGGGGAGGCCGGGGCGCAGCTCGCGGACCCGGTCCATCAGGGCCCGGACGGTGTGCAGCGCGCGTGGGTCGCGGCTGCCGTGGGCGACCAGGACCAGGGCGGGCGGGGCCGGGCGGCGGCGTCCGCTCGGCGAGACGAGCCGGAGCCGGTCGGCGAGCTGGGTACTGATGCTGTTCATGAGGTGCGCCGTGCTGTCGAGGTGGCTGAGGGACTCGTCGCGAGGAGGGTTCGACGCCGTCATGGAAGGATCCTGGCGGGGGGAGGTTGCGCCGCCGTTGCCGGGCCGTCACGGGTATTTTCCGTACCATCACGGCGGGCGGACACGGAGTGTGAGGCGAACCGGACAGGTCTCCCTCGCGTCCTCCAAGGTCGGAACCGATCCATGGGGGACCGTATGAAGATCCGTCGTCCGCGGCTGCCGCGCACCCGCAGGGGGCAGCGGCGGCTGGTGCAGGCCGTGATGGCCGGGTGTGTGCTGGCGCTGCTGCCGGCCACCTGGCTGTTCGTGTCGACGGCCGACCGGTTGCGGACGACGGCCGACGCGCCGCACACCGATGTCGCCGTCGTGTTCGGGGCCGGGCTGTGGGACGGGGAGCCGTCGCCGTATCTCGCGCACCGGCTGGACGCGGCGGCGAAGCTGTACCGGGCCGGTCGGATCAAGGTCGTGCTGGTCACCGGGGACAACAGCCGCAAGGACTACGACGAGCCGGACGCCATGCGCGCCTACCTCGTCGAGCACGGGGTGCCGGACACGCGGATCGTCAGCGACTACGCCGGTTTCGACACCTGGGACTCGTGTGTGCGGGCCAGGAAGATCTTCGGGGTGAAGCGTGCGGTGCTGATCAGCCAGGGCTTCCACATCCGGCGGGCGGTGGCGCTGTGCCGGGCGGCGGGCGTGGAGTCGTACGGGGTCGGCGTCGACGCCAAGCACGACGCGACCTGGTACTACGGCGGCACGCGCGAGGTGTTCGCGGCGGGCAAGGCGGCACTGGACGCGGTGTTCCGTCCGGATCCGACGTTCCTCGGGCCGAAGGAGCCCGGCGTGGCGCGGGCGCTCGCCGCGGGGCGGTGACCGTCGCCTCACGGCGGTCGGACGGCGGCGGGGAGGTCGGCTTCCCGGCCGTGTAACAAGGAGCCGACACGGGTCGTAACACGCCCGAAGCACGCTGGTCGGTATGGAGACCACCTCGACGCCCACCCACTGCCCGTACTGCGCCCTGCAGTGCGGGATGAACATCACGCCCCTGCCGCAGGGGGGCGTCGAGGTGACCGAGCGGCCCGACTTCCCGGTGAACCGGGGTGCGCTGTGCGGCAAGGGGCGGACGGCGCCCGAGGTGCTGTCGTCGGCGGTGCGGCTGACCTCGCCGCTGGTGCGGTCCGGCGACCGGCTGGTGCCCGCCTCCTGGGCCGAGGCACTGGACCTGGTCGCCGAGCGGCTCGGGCGGACACGGGAGCGGTACGGGCCCGACGCGCTGGGGGTGTTCGGCGGGGGCGGGCTGACGAACGAGAAGGCGTACACGCTCGGCAAGTTCGCGCGGGTGGTGCTGGGCACCTCGCAGATCGACTACAACGGCCGCTTCTGCATGTCGTCCGCGGCGGCCGCCGGCACGAAGGCGTTCGGTCTGGACCGGGGGCTGCCGTTCCCGCTGGAGGACATCCCGCGCACGGGCTGCGTGATCCTGGTCGGCTCCAACCTCGCCGAGACCATGCCGCCGTCGCTGCGCTTCTTCAGCGAGCTGCGGGAGAACGGCGGCACGCTGATCGTCGTCGACCCGCGCCGTACGAAGACCGCCGAGCAGGCGGACCTGCACCTGGCGCCCCGCCCGGGGACCGATCTGGCGCTCGCGCTGGGCCTGCTGCACCTGGTGGTGGCCGAGGGCCGGACCGACGAGGACTACATACGGGAGCGCACGGCCGGCTGGGAGGAGGCCCGGGCTGCGGCGATGGCGCACTGGCCGGAGTACGTGGAACGGATCACGGGGGTGTCCGTACCGCAGCTGCGGGACGCGGTACGGCTGTTCTGCGAGCCGGAGTCGGCCATGGTGCTGACGGCGCGCGGACCGGAACAGCAGTCCAAGGGGACGGACACGGTGGGCGCGTGGATCAACCTGTGCCTGGCGACCGGCCGCGCGGGCCGACCGCTGTCCGGGTACGGCTGCCTGACCGGGCAGGGCAACGGGCAGGGCGGCCGGGAACACGGGCAGAAGGCGGACCAGCTGCCCGGCTACCGCAAGCTGGACGACCCGGCGGCGCGGCGGCACGTGGCCGAGGTGTGGGGCGTGGACCCCGACGCGCTGCCCGGGCCGGGGCGCAGCGCGTACGAGCTGCTGGACGCGCTCGGCACGGACATCCGCTCGCTGCTGCTGATGGGGTCCAACCCGGTGGTGTCGGCGCCGCGCGCGGCCCACATCGAGGAGCGGCTGCGCTCGCTGGACTTCCTGGCCGTGTGCGATGTCGTCCTCTCGGAGACGGCGGAGCTGGCGGACGTCGTGCTGCCCGTCACCCAGTGGGCCGAGGAGTCGGGCACGACGACCAGCCTGGAGGGCAGGGTCCTGCTGCGCCGGCAGGCGATCGCCCCGCCTTCGGGCGTCCGCAGCGACCTGTACGTCCTCCACGAGCTGGCCGCCCGGCTGGGCGTGGAGAAGGGCTTCCCGACCGACCCCGAGGAGGTCTTCGACGAACTGCGCCGGGCCAGCGCCGGCGGCCCGGCGGACTACTCGGGGATCACCTACCGGCGGCTGGCGGAGGAGAGCGGGGTGTTCTGGCCGTGTCCGGCGGCCGTGGGCGGGGCCGAGGAGGACGGCGAGGACGCGGTGCTCGACTCGCTCCCCGACGATCCGGCCCAGGACGCCGGGACCGCCGTACACCCCGGCACCCCCCGCCTCTTCCTCGACCGGTTCGCCACCGCCGACGGCCGGGCCCGGTTCGCGGCGGTGACCCATCGGGCCAGTGCCGAGGAGCCGGATGCGGACTATCCGCTGCTGCTGACGACCGGCCGGGTGGTGTCGCAGTACCAGTCGGGGGCGCAGACGCGGCGGGTGGCGGAGCTGAACGCGGCCGCGCCCGGCCCGTTCGTGGAAGTGCACCCGCGGCTCGCGGCCCGGCTCGGGGCGGCCGAGGGCGACCCGGTCGCGGTCGTCTCCCGGCGCGGCCGGGCCGTGGCGCCCGCGCGGATCACCACCGCCATCCGCCCCGACACCGTCTTCATGCCCTTCCACTGGCCCGGCGAGGGCCGCGCCAACACCCTCACGAACCCCGCCCTGGACCCGACCTCGAAGATGCCGGAGTTCAAGACGTGCGCGGTGCGGGTGGAAGCCCTAGGACCACAGGAGTAGTCCGGTTCCGTCCGTGGGACGCGGTGGTGGAGGGCAGGCCGGCGTAGGTTCGCCCTATGTCCGATATCACAGAGTCCGACCTCGGCGCCTACCTGGAGCGCATCGGGTGGGAGGGCGGCAGGCGGGCCGATCTGTCGACCCTGCGGGGTGTGCATCTGGCGCACGCCCTGTCGCTCCCCTTCGAGAACCTGGAACCCGTGTCCGGCAGGGCCCCGTCGCTCGCCCCGGCCGACCTGATGGCCAAGCTGGTCCGCGGTCGCCGGGGCGGCTACTGCTACGAGCACAACACCCTGCTGTGGCTGGCCCTGGACGCGCTGGGCTTCGGGGTGACCCCGCTGGCGGGCCGGGTCGTGCTGGGTGCCGAGACGGTGGAGAGCCGTCCGCGGACGCACATGATGCTGCGGGTGGCGGTGCCGGGTGATCCTCAGCCGTACCTGGCCGACGTGGGCTTCGGCGCGGCCGGGGCGCTGCTCCAGCCGGTTCCGCTGCGGGTCGGCGGGGAGTTCGAGGGCGCGGGGCGCCGGCACCGGTTCGTGCACCTGCCGCACGGCGGGCCGCTCGACCTGTGGGCGCTGCAGGCGTACGAGCGGGAGGCGCGGGACTGGGTGAGCCAGTACGCGTTCACGCTGGAGCCGTTCGCCGCGCCCGACTTCGAGGTGTTCAACTGGCACGTCGGCACCAACCCCCGCTCCCCCTTCACCCGGCGCCCCTACCTCCAGCGGACCACCCCGGAACGGCACCTCTCCCTCGACGGCGCGCGGTTGGTCGAGTCCCGTGCCGACGGCACGGTGACCGAGCGCAAGCTGACGGAGGAGACGGAGGCGCGGCGCGTGGTGGAGGAGGAGTTCGGGATCGAGGTGCCCGAGGGGATCACACTGCTGAGCTGACGACCACGGCCACCGGCTCAGCGCCCCTCGTCCGGTTTACGGGCCGACGGCACCTCGCCCTCGACCGCGGTCGTGGTACCGAAGGCGTCCTCCGTCGCGTCCTCCACCGCCGTCACATCGGCGTCGTCGTCCCCGCCGCCGGAGCCCCCGGTGTCCCCCCGTACGGCCTGGGTCAGTTCCTGCCGTCCCGGTCCCGGGGTGAGCTGCTGGTCCGTGCGCAGCTGCCGCAACCGGGCCAGGAGGTCCTGCACCGCGGGCAGGGGCAGCGTCGAGAGGTAGGCCGAGATGTCACCGCCGCCGCCGATGTACTTCGGGACGTCGAAGCCGGCGAACTCACGGACGATGCGGATCATCGCCACGTTGTCCTGGCCCAGCGCTTCCACCTCCGCCTTGAGCTCGAGTCCGGCACGGCGGGCCTCCGCACGCGCCATGTACTGGTCGATGGCGTCCTCCCGCTCGGCGTTCTTGACCGCCTCATCGAGTTTCTTGCCCCGCATCTCCTCCATGAGCTCCGCCTTGAGGGCGTCGAGCATGGACGGATCGGTGGGCTCGAAGTCGCCGAGGTTGGTCTCCAGTGTCTCCACGCCCCACTTGCCCAGCGCGTGCTTGACCCGGTCGGTGAGGTTCTTGCGGACGTCCTCGTAGCTGTCGAGAAACTCGAAGACGGAGTTCGTCATGGCGATCTCGTTGAAGTACCCGGTGACGGCCACCCCGAGCACGTCCCGCACGAACCGCTTCATGGGGGCCGGGTCGTCGACGAGGCCGCCCAGTCCGGCGGTGCTTGCGCCGCCGAACTGGCTGACCAGCGTCGGCGCCACCTGTTGTGGGATCTGGAGGTTCTGCCAGAGGTCCACGGACAGCTCGAAGCGGCCCTGGACCTTGACGGTGATCTGCCCGAGGTCCGCGTCGTAGTTGTCGGCCTCGGACGTCTGCTTGTTGTGCCACTTGAGGATCAGCACCCGGGTCGGGATCACCATCACGCGTACGAACCAGGGGTTGAGCGCGTAGGAGGGGCCCTTGCCGAGCGTCTCCTCCTGTACGCCGCGCTGCCCGCCGTTCGCCAGGAAGACCCAGGGCAGCCGGAAGCTGCTGTGCCCGGCCACCCGCGGTGCCACGGCACCGTCCAGGTCCCGTTCGGACTCGGCTCCGTCCAGCGTGATGACCACCCCGGTGTAGTCCTCCTCGATGGAGACCTCCCGGAGGTGCGCCTCGGTCAGTCCGTCGCGGGAGTCGGTCACGTTGTCGACCGTGATGACGTCGAAGAGTTCCGGGTTGATGTCGTAGTACGCACCGCCGCCGAGGATGGCCAGTTGCCGGCCCTGCTCGCCGTCGCCCGCGAGGAAGGCCTCGCCGTCCTGGAAGCTGTCGCACTCGACGTGCCGGCCGAACCTCCGGTCCGGCGGCCGGACGCCGCCCTCCCGGGCCTGGACCACGCCGATCGTGCCCGGCGGCACATAGGTGCGCGGCCTCATCTCGACACGGAACAGCCGGGGGTTGATGTAGTACGACTGACCGCCGGCCAAGGTCGTCACCTGGACGCCCTGTTCCCCCTTCCGCTTGCCGTCGCCGAGCAGGAACTGCTCGCCGTCCTGGAAGTCGTCGCAGTCGACGTGCCGCGCCAGCCTGCCCCGGCCGGACCGGCTGTGTCCTTCCAGGGCCGTCACGACGCCGATCATGTCCGGCGGCACATGCACCCTGGGCACGCAGTCCACCGAGTTGATCACCGGCCACATCCAGTGGGTGCCGGGGAGCAGCGTGCGGGCCAGCACTCCGCGCGCGTTCTCCGGGTTGACGTGCCGGAAGGCGCGGTCCGTATGCGGGCGGACATACCGCCGGGTGATGATCCCGACGTGGTCGGCGTGCACCACGACGCGGCCCTTCCAGGCCACCGCCGCGGCAACGGCCAGTGGGATCAAGAGCATCAGAACGATCACGGGTCAGTCCCCCATTCCCGTAGCCGTGCGTGCAGTCCCAGCACGGTCGAGCTCCAACGGTCGTACCAGTCCGGGTCGTTCTCGTGGCCCGGGTCGCGCAGCGTCGGGTAGAACCCGGCCCGTCTGCCGGGTTCCGCGCGCCGTGCGAAGTCGCGGTAGAGCCGGGGCACGGCGGACTCGGCCGTGTCGCGCCAGCCCAGTGCGGCGCCCAGCTCGGGGAAGCGCGGGCCGCGCCGTCCGCCGGCCGGGGCGAGCCCGAGCTGGCGCCGGAAGCCCTGCCGGCCGTGGGAGTGACGGGCCCATAACGCGTCGATGCCGGCCAGCAGTTCGTGCGGAACGGCGGCGGCGTGCCGCACGCTCAGCCATCCCTCGGTGAGCCGGCCGGCCGCCTCCATGACGAGCCGGGTGGTGAGCAGGTCGGCGTGCTCGTACTCGTCCTCGGCGAGGTGGGTGCGCAGCCGCTCCAGACCGGCGGAGGACGTCAGCCGCAGGGCCGGAGCCGGGGTGCGGGGTGTGCGAAGCGGTTCGGGCAGCCGGGGCGGGCGGTTCCGGGTCGCGTCCTCCCGGAGCCGGCGCAGCAGGTCGAGGACGGGCGCGTCGAGCAGGGCGCCGTCGCGGGCGTCGGCGTACCAGCCGGCGGCGAGGTGGTAGTTGACCTCGCCGTCGAGCAGGACGGGGACGAACGGCCGCCCGTGCACCTGGCCTTCGAGGATCATGCGGGTGATGTCGTCGGAGTCCTGCGACTGGGGGGTCATCACGACGACGACCGCGACGGCGTGCCGCAGCTGCTGCCGGATCGTCCAGAAGTGCGCGTCCCCGGGCCGCAGGTCGCCGACCGACCAGACCGGCAGCCCCTCCTCGCGCAGTTGCCCGGCCAGGGCCCTGCCGTACTCGGCGTCGGCGGGGGCGTAGCACACGACGAAGGCGGGGCGGTCCGGTGGGGTGACGGGGCGGGGCGGGGAGCGATGGGTGACGGTGAGGTTGTCCCGGGCGGCCGCGGTGCCGGGCCCGGCGGGGCCGCCCGCGATGACGGCGGCGAGTTCGGCCGCCTTCTCCGCGAACTCCTCGTCGGTCACGTCGCTGAAGTCCCGCCAGACGCGGTTCGCGGCGAACGGCGGTACGGCGACGTGGCCGAGCAGCACGGGGATGAAGCGCAGTCCGCGCTCGGCCGACGCGGTGGCCAGCGCCGCGTACTCGTCCATGGCGCGGCCGCAGCGCACGGAGGCCGGGCTGATCACGGCGATTCCGTTCAGGGAGGCGAGCAGTTCGGCGTCCAGGCGGTGGACGAACACCTCGCTCGGCTCGATGCTCCACTCGGCGAAGAAGGGTTTCAGTCCCTGCCCGACCAGCTCTTCGGCCAACCGTTCGGTCCAGGCGACATCGTCGGCCGCGTAGGAGAGGAACACGTCGTTCGACCGGTCGTTCAACGGCCTGGACCTCCTGGGCGTGGCCGCATGGGGCCGTACGGCTGCCGGGCCGAGCCGTCGGTTGTCGGAGGACCAGGCTAGGGGCGGAACTTCCCCTTCACACTGACTGTTGATTAAGTCGTACTAATCCGGTTCTGCGGATCGTCTGCGCCGGCGTCCGGGGCGTCCGGGGTGGTGTCCGCGGAAGCGGCTCGACCATCGGTGCGGTGAGCGCCCCCAACTCCGACCTGCCCCTCTCCTCCCAGTCCGGGCTCACCGTCCGCTCCGTCTCGGCCAGCAGGGCGAGGGCGCGCGGGCGCAGCTCGGGGTCCTTCGTCAGTCCGGCGGCCAGCGGCCGGCGCAGCGGCCCGGGGATCCCCGCCAGCGGCACCGGCGCCGTGGTGTGCCGGGCCATCAGGCTGAACAACTGCGGCAAGGGGTAAGGCGGTCGGCCGGTCAGGCAGAGGTACAGCAGGCACGCGGCGGCATAGACGTCGGCCTGGTGCGTCGGGATCCCGGTGCCCTTCCAGAGCTCCGGCGCGCGCAGTTCCGGGGCGCCGGTGGTCAGCGCCGCCAGCCCGAAGCCGGTGACCGTCACCGCCCCGTCGGCCCCCACCATCACCTTGCCTGCCCGCAGGTCGCCGTGCGCCGTCTCGTGTGCATGCGCTGCGGCCAGCGCCCGCAGGACGCAGCGGAAGACCACCGTCGCGGCGGGTCCGGACAGGGCTCCGTGCCGCTCCAGCAGGCGCGCCAGGGTGACGCCTTCGACCGCGTCGCTGACGAGCGCTCCGCCGACGGCCACGACCGACCGCCCGTACGCCGCCCGGAACCACGGCGCCTCGACGAACCGGTACGGCACGGCCGCCTCGGGCACCCGAAGCCCGGCCAGCCGCCCGACGTCCGCCCGGAACGCGGCCTGCCGCGGCCGGTGGATCAGCGGCCGGGCGGGCACGTACCGCACCACGGCCAGCCGCGCGGGCCGGTGGTCGGCACCGGCCACACCGGCGCCGACCACACCTGCGCCGGCCGGGAGCCCGGCCGCCGTGCCGTCGTCCCGCACGGGTTCGGGCGGCGGCCACGCCAGTGCGATCCGCCCGCACCGCCCCTGATGCAGCTCGCGCACCTCCGTCCACCGCGGCAGCCGCCACGGCCGGGTGACCCCCATCTCAGGCCCCCGCCGTGCCCGGTGGCCTGCGGATGACCCGGACCAGGCGGGCGACCTCGCGGTCGTAGTGGGGGGTGCCGGGCCGGGTGAGGTCGACCGGCTGGTGGATCGCGGCGAGCGGCGGGAGCGGGTCGTCCGTGGTCCGCCCCGGCACGAATCGCAGGTCACCCTGGTACTTGCGGTGGAGCAGCGCGGCGTACTCGTCCCGGACGCGGAGGTCGCTCATCGTGCCGGAGCCGAACATCAGCACGCCCCACCTGGCCTCGGAGAGCGCCCGTTCGGACTCCAGCAGCGGGATCAGGCCCGGCTCGACCCAGCGCACCAGGAACACGTCCAGCTCCGCCGCGCACAGCTGCCCGGCCAGCAGGGTGGCCGCGTCGGCGTCCCCGGCCGTGTACGACACGAAGACGTCGTACGGCCCCTGCCCCTCGGGCGGTTCAGGCGGCTCAAGCGGCTCGGACACTCTGCCTCCCCCACCGTCGTCGCCGGAGCCGGGGACCGGACCGGCACCCGTCCGCCGCTGACGGTACTCGTGAAATGCGAAGTACGTGCCCGCCACGGTGGCGATCAGACCGGCGATCGCGATCACCAGGTTGACCTCGTCGACCCCCGTCATGACCAGGAGTGTAGGGGCGATACCCCCCGGAGGGACGCGGTTTGCCCTCAGTGCACGCGGTTGGGCCAGTCGCCGCCCGCGATCAGGGTGCCGCGGGCGCGGAGCCGGGCGGCGACGGGGGGTGCGGCCACGTACACCCAGGCCCGCACGGTGGTGCCGTCGTCGCGTACGACGTCCCGGTCGACCCGCTCGTACAGGCTGCGCGGGTCGCCCGGGACATACTCCTCCAGCCGGTCCAGTTCGACGAGCAGCCGTGCGTACGCCTCGGGCAGCGCGGTGACGAGGGTGCCGCGGACGACTCCACCGTGTTCCTCGACGGCGTACGGATACCCGGGGCCGTCGTACAGCACCGCGTCCGCGAGTCGGCCGGGTTCCTCGGACCGCGTGCGGCCGCGCAGGAACAGGCCGTGGTTGGCCTCGCCGGGGCGAAGAGTGCCGTAGGCGAAGAACGGCAGCAGGTCTCGGGGGTCCGAAGCGATCACAGAAACGATTCTGTACCCCCTTCGTCTCCGCACACATCTCCATGAAGGCCCTATGGACATGACATGTCATGGCCTCTTAAATCTCAGTCGACATCAGCGCCACCCCCACGCCTCGAAGGCGCCTCCCCAAGGAGACAGATGAGCCGGATACGTCAGCACGTCCGAGGAACCCGTCGTCTCACCACCGCCGGCGTCGCCGTCACCAGCGCGACCCTGCTGGCCGTCGCGCTCTCCCCCGCCGCCCAGGCCGACGGCCGGCCGACCCGGGCCACCGCCGTCGCGAACGCGGCCTCGGCCCTCGTGGCACAGGCCGCGAGTCTGGGCCTGACCGCGGCCGAGGACACCAGCGTCCGGGACGTGGTCGTCGACAGAAACGGAACCCAGCACGTCCGCTACGACCGCACCTACCACCAACTCCCGGTGCTCGGCGGCGACTTCGTGGTCCACCTCGCTCCGAACGGCGCGTACCGCAGCGCCGACCGGGCGACCAGGAGCCGTATCGCGCTGTCCTCGATCGTCCCCAAGGTGTCGGGCCCCAAGGCCGCCGACCTCGCGGTGAACGCGCTGCGTGCCGCCAACCTCGGTGACGCGCTGAAGAATCTGAAGGCCAAGCCCGAACTGGTCGTCGACGCCCTGCACGGCGCCCCGAAGCTCGCCTGGCGGACCAACGCCGTCGGCCAGGACTCGCTCGGCAACCCGGTCGCCCGGACCGTGCTGACCGACGCCCGCACCGGCGCCCAGATCGACGCCTGGGACAGCATCGAGACGGCCACCGGTGACGGCAAGTCGCTGTACAGCGGGACGGTTCCGCTGGAGACCACCCAGTCGGGCTCGTCGTACCAGCTGAAGGACCCGACCCGCGGCAACACCTTCACCGGTGACGCGGAGAACAAGACCGACCTGTGCTTCTTCGGCATCTGCTTCAGCCGGGCCCCCGCGACCCTGTTCACGGACGCCGACAACCACTGGGGCACGGGCGCCACCTCCGACCGCTCCTCGGCCGCCGTCGACGCCCAGTACGGCACCAACGAGACCTGGGACTACTACAAGAACGTCCAGGGCCGCAACGGCATCGCGGGCGACGGCAAGGGCTCGTACAACCGCGTCCACTACGGCAGCAACTACAACAACGCCTTCTGGGACGACAGCTGCTTCTGCATGACGTACGGCGACGGCGACGGCACCACCTTCGGGCCGCTGGTCGCGCTGGACGTGGCCGGGCACGAGATGTCCCACGGCGTGACCTCGAAGACCGCCGCGCTGACCTACTCGGGCGAGTCCGGCGGGCTCAACGAGGCCACCTCGGACATCCTCGGCACGATGGTGGAGTGGTACGCCAACAACCCGTCCGATCCCGGTGACTACCTCATCGGCGAGAAGATCGTGAAGTCCGGCTTCGGCAAGCCCGCCCTGCGCTTCATGGACAAGCCGTCCAAGGACGGGAACTCCGCCGACTACTGGAGTTCGTCGGTCGGGAACCTCGACGTCCACTACTCCTCCGGCGTCGCCAACCACTTCGCGTACCTGCTCGCCGAGGGCAGCGGCGCGAAGACCATCAACGGGGTCAGCTACGACTCGCCGACGTACAACGGCTCGGCGGTCACCGGCATCGGCCGGGACAAGGTCGGCAAGATCTGGTACCGGGCGCTGACGGTGTACATGACCTCCTCCACCAACTACAAGGCCGCCCGGACAGCCACCCTGAACGCGGCCAAGGACCTCTACGGCGCGGGCAGCACGGAGTACAACGCGGTGGCCGCGGCGTGGAGCGCGGTCAACGTGACCTGATCGTCCACAAGGCCGGAAGGCCGGTGCCCGTCGGGGCACCGGCCTTCCGTGTGCGCTGCGGTCAGGCGGCCGGCTCCGGCTCCCGGACCGGGGACTCGGCGGGCTGCTCCGGCTTGTCGTCCCGCATCACCAGCGTGGCCAGGACCGCCGCCGCCAGGACACCGAGGGCGCTGAGCGCGAAGGTGGTGGACATCGAGGAGGTGAAGGCCTCGCGGGCGGTGCGCAGCAGGCCCGGACGGGCCGTGGCGACGGCTCCGGCGATGGACTGACGGGCCGGGGCGGGGGCGTCCGCGGGCATCCGGTCGGTGTAGCCGCTGGAGAGCAGCGAGCCGAGGATCGCGATGCCGAGGGCGGTGCCGGCCTGCTGGACGGTGTCGTTCAGGGCCGAGCCGACGCCCGCCTTGTCCGCCGGGATGGTGCCCATCAGCGCGCCGACCGCCGCCGGCATGGCCGCACCGGCACCGAGGCCGAGGAGTCCGAGGGCGATCGCCGGGACGGTGAAGCCGGAGCCGGCGTCGACCGTGGTGAGCAGGGCGAAGCAGGCGACCATCACCAGCATCCCGGACAGGATCACGAACCGGTTGCCGATCTTCGCGGCCACCTTCACGCCCGCCGTGTTGCCGATGATCGCGGTCACGGCCAGCGGCAGGAAGGCCAGTCCCGCCCTGATGGGCGAGTAGCCGAGGACGAACTGCAGGTACTGGGTAAGGACCAGCAGCAGGCCGCCGTTGCCGATCTGGACCAGGGCCAGGGAGAGCGAACCGCCGCTGAAGTTGCGGTGCTTGAAGAGGACCAGCGGGACCATCGGGGACTCGGTCACGTTCTCCCAGACCACGAAGGCGGCGAGCGCGACGACCGCGACGGTCAGGCTGACCAGGGAACGGCCGCCGAAGGCACCGTGCTGCGGGATCTCGATGATCCACCAGACCAGAGCGGTCATCCCGGCCGCGGACAGCACCGCGCCCAACGGGTCGGCCTTCTGCCACGGCGCCTTCGACTCCGGCATCAGGGTCACACCGGCGAGGACGGCCAGCGCGACCACGGGGACGTTGAGGAAGAAGATCGAGTGCCAGGAGAAGTGGTCGACCAGCACACCGCCCAGCACCGGGCTGCCGACCAGGCCGAGCATCGACACCGAGCCCCACGCCGCCATCGCCCTGCCGCGCTCCTCCTCGTCGAAGACGGTGATGAGGATGGAGAGGGTGGAGGGCATGATCAGCGCCCCGCCGACGCCCATCGCCACGCGCACGGCGATCACCTGGCCCGGATCGGCCGCGAAGGTGCCGGCCAGTGAGGCGGCGCCGAACAGCAGCAGGCCGATCAGCATCACCTTCCGGCGGCCGAAGCGGTCACCGAGGCTGCCGGAGGTGAGCAGCAGACCCGCGAAGACCAGGACGTAGGAGTCGAGGATCCACTGGACGTCCTGGGCGCTCGCGCCGAGGTCCTCGGTCATCACCGGCACCGCCACGGTGAGCGCCATGCTGTCGATCACCAGGACCAGCGTGCTCAGGCACAGCACGACGAGGATCCACCAGCGGCGGGGGTTGCGGCTTTCCATGGGGTTCCCTCTCCTCTTGCGTACACCGTTCCGGTGATGCGTACAGCGTTCCAAGCGATGCGCACACTGTACGCACATCGGAACAGTGTGCGCAAGCATTGAACTCTGTACGCTGGGTGCGAACGCCGTACGCACCCAGAGGAGCCCGCCATGGCCGCCGCCAGGAGCAAGCCGAATCCGATCCCCTCCGTATGGGCCCGGGAGCGGCGCGAACCCGAACAGCCCTCGCTCAGCCGGGCGGCGATCGTGCGCGAGGCGGTCGCGATGCTGGACGCGGACGGCGTCGAGGCGCTCAGCATGCGCAAGCTCGGCGCCCGCCTGAACGCCGGCGCGACCTCCCTGTACCGGCACGTGGCCACCAAGGACGAGCTGATGGAGCTGGCCGTGGACGAGGTCGCGGCCGAGGTCCGGGTACCGGCCACCGCGGACCCCGACTGGCGGGCCGCCGTCACCGAGGCCGCGCAGTCCTTCCGCACGACCGCCCTTCGGCACCCCTGGGTGTCCTCGGTGATGGGCCAGGCGGGCCTCGCCTACCTGGGCCCCAACCTGATGTCGTTCTCCGAGCGGCTCGCGTCGCTGTTCACCGCGGCCGGCTTCCCGGAGCCCGACCAGGCGATCAGCACCCTGCTGGCCTACGTGCTCGGCATGAGCACCACCGAGGCCGCCTGGCTCACCACGGTCGCCCGGTCCGGGCAGACGGAGGCCGAGTTCGTCGCCCGGCTGATGCCCGCCGCCCAGCAGGCCGCGGCCGACCACGCCCACCTCGCCGCCTCCTACGCCCCGTCCGCACCCCGGGACCCCGCCCAGGAGCGGGACGCCAAGTTCGCCTACGGACTGGACGTCGTCCTGGACGGCCTGTCCCTGCGACTGCCGCGTTAGCCCCGGAGGTTGCCGCACCACTCCCTCGCCCGTGCTCCGGCGACGGCTGCCGAGAACTGACGGGCCGTCGGGCCGCACGGGCCGACCTCGGCCGGTCACCCGTTCATCGGCCGCCCTGGTGCCATTCGTGTTCTTTTCGTACGTACCCTCGTGCACGCCCATGACCTGCCGGAACTCGGCCTCGCTAGGCCGTGTGGGGGCCGCGGGCGCCACCCGTTCACCACATTCCTGACGAAGTTTCAGGAAGCGGACCGGGCGGAGTGCCACTTACCTCGGAAGAGCAGGGGCGCGCCCCCTGTACGAGTCGGATGTACGAGTGGGACGAGTTCAGGGGAGCACCATGCGACGCACCGCCCGCCTGCTGACCGGTACCGCCCTCGCCGCGGCCGCGGCGGGCCTCGCCACGGCACCGGCCTACGGCGGCGAGACGGTGCGGACGGCGGGGCGCCCCCTCGGCTCCGCCGCCGGCAGTCTGCAGATGTTCCCGTCCACCACCGTGCCCGGCAGCCAGGTCACGGTGAACACGGCGGCGTGCGGGAACAGGGGCATGGCGGTCGGTGACGCGGGCGCGGTCGGCGCCGGGACCTTCACGCTGGCGCCCAGTGCGCACGAGGGCGAGGCGATCGGCCAGTTCCGGGTACCGCCGAGCGCGCAGCCGGGGACGTACGAGATCGTCGCGAAGTGCGCGGACGGCACCCTGCAGGTCACGGGCGACCTGGTGGTGGCGTTGGGCGCGGCGGCGCACGAGCAGGTGCAGCCGCGAGGAAGCGTGAAGACGGGGGTCGGCGGCGCACTCGGCTCCGACCCCGTGCAGACCACGGCGGGTGTGGCGGCTCTGGCCGTCGCCGCCGCGGGCGGTACCTGGCTCCTGCATCGCCGGGCGAGAGGCGACGGGATCTGACGGACACCCTCCGCTGTCCGTCCGCCGGTACCGCATGCCCCGCCCCCTCCGGGCCCGAAGCCCCTCGCGGCCCGGAGGGGGACGGGGGTCTGCTGCGGAGGTCCGCCTCCGGGAGGAGGGTTCGTATGCGCAGGATCGGGGACACCGCCATAGCCGCGGTCACCGTCGTCGCCCTCGGCTCGGGGGTGTGGCTGCTCGGCGGCGGGACCGGACCGCAGGCGCCGCCACAGCCGACGGCCGCCGAGGGCCGGCCCGACCCGGGCGAGGAGCGGCTCACGGCTCCCGCCCTTGAGCCGTCCCCGCCCACCCGCATCCGCATCCCCGCGATCCGGGTGAACGCCCCGCTGATGGGTCTCGCCCTCACCCGCGCCGGAAGCCTGGACGTGCCGCCCGCCGGCCAGAAGAACCTCGCCGGCTGGTACGAGGCCGGCACCACGCCCGGCGAGACGGGCACCGCGATCGTCGCGGGCCATGTCGACAACACCGAGGGCCCCGCCGTCTTCTACAACCTCGGCGCCCTCAAACGGGGCGCCGTCATCGAGGTGGACCGCAAGGACGGCGGCGTGGCCGTGTTCACCGTGGACGCGGTCGAGGTGTACGCGGCCCGGAACTTCCCCGACGAGAAGGTGTACGGCGCGGCCCGGCGGCCCGAGCTGCGCGTCATCACCTGCGGCGGCGGGTATTCGAGAGCCACCGGCTACCAGGGCAACGTGGTCGTCTTCGCCCATCTGACGGGCAGCCGCTGAGACGAGGCGAAGTCGCATCTCACAGTGGGTCCCGGCGCACACCCGGGACCCTCACACCCGATGACGGCTCCCGCTGAGGGCAGCGTTCCTCATGGGAAACAGGAGTGATGCGGCCGGGTAACGTCGGGGACGCACGCTGCGATACATGACCTCGAATACGCGTGTGGTGGTGATCGGCGCCGGCCTCGCGGGCGTACGGCTCGCCCGGCGGCTCGGCGAGCTGGGCACGCCCGCGCTGCTCGTCGGCGAGGAGGAGCACCGCCCGTACAACCGGGTCCTGCTCGCCGAGGTGCTGGCCGGACGGTACGCCCCGGAGGTGATCGCCCTCCCGGCACCCGGCGGCCTGGTGCGCGCCCGGGTCACGGGCATCGACCGGACGGCACGGCGGCTGGACTGCGCCGACGGTTCGTCGATCGCATACGACACCCTGGTGCTGGCCACCGGCTCCAACCCGGTGCTGCCGCCGCTGCGCGGCCTGTTCACCCCCGACCACCAACTTCCCGAGGGCGTCCACGCGTTCCGCACGATGGACGACTGCCTGGGCCTGTCCAAGGCGGTACGGCCGGGTGTACGGGCGGTCGTGATCGGCGGGGGGCTGCTCGGGGTCTCCGCGGCCCGCGCACTGGCCGTGCGCGGCGCGCAGGTGGTGCTCGCCCAGCAGGCCGAGCGGGTCATGGAACGCCAGCTCGACCCGAACGCCTCCCGGCTGGTGCTGCGGCACCTGAAGGACCTGGGGGTCGAGGTGCACACCGAGTGCCGGGTGCGGGACGTGCGCTCGGTCGGCGGCGCGGTCCGCTCGGTGGAAATGGCCGACGGCTACGCGCTCGACGCCGACCTCGTGGTCCTCGCCTGCGGGGTGCGACCGCGCACGGGTCTGGCCGAGCAGGCGGGACTCGCCGTCCACAAGGGCGTCCTCGTCGACGACGAGCTGCGCACCTCGGACCCGCACATCCACGCCATCGGCGACTGCGCCCAGCACGGCGGCACGGTCTACGGCCTCGCCGCCCCGGCCCTCGAACAGGCCGACACCCTCGCCGAGCTGCTCGCGGGCGACACGGCCGCCCGCTACGCCGGCACGCGTTCGCTGACCCGGCTGACGCTCACGGGTCCCGACTCCCCCTTCGACCTCGCCGCGTTCGGCGAGACCGAGGCCCGCCCCGGCGACGACGTCGTGCAGCTCACCGACGCCACCCGGGGCACCTACCGCAAGGTCGTCGTCCGCGACGACCGCCTGGTCGGCGGGGTCCTCGTCGGCGAACTCGGCACCGTCGGCGCGCTCGCCCGCGCCTGGGAGGGAGCAGAGCCGCTCCCCGACGACGGCCCCCTGCTCCACCTGCTCACCAACGATGGAGGCTCCTGAATGACCGCCACCCCGGGGGCCACCCCCACGATCGTGCTCGTCGGCCACGGCATGGTCGGCCAGCGCTTCCTCGAAGCACTCGCCGAGCGCGGGCTGACCGCCACGCACCGCGTGGTCGTGCTGTGCGAGGAGCCGCGTCCGGCGTACGACCGCGTCCAGCTGACCTCGTACTTCTCGGGGAGGACGCCCGAGGACCTCTCCATGACGGACATGGAGTTCATCAAGGACCACGGCATCGAGCTGTACATCGGCGACCCGGCGGAGAGCGTCGACCGCTCCGCCAGGACGGTGACGGCCCGCTCCGGACTGACCTTCGCGTACGACACCCTCGTACTCGCCACCGGGTCCTACCCCTTCGTGCCGCCCGTCCCCAACAAGGACGCCGAGGGCTGCTTCGTCTACCGCACGATCGAGGACCTGCTGGCGATCGAGGAGTACGCGAACAACGGGGCCCAGGTGGGCGCCGTGGTCGGCGGCGGTCTGCTCGGGCTCGAGGCGGCCGGCGCGCTGAAGGGTCTCGGACTCACCTCCCACGTCGTGGAGTTCGCGCCCCGGCTGATGCCCGTCCAGGTCGACGAGGGCGGCGGCGCCGCACTCCTGCGCACGATCGAGGGCATGGGCCTGACGGTCCACACCGGCGTGGGCACACAGGAGATCGTGACGGACTCCGCGGGTGCCGTCACCGGCATGAAGCTGTCCGACGGCTCCGAACTGGCCGTGGACATGGTGGTGTTCAGCGCCGGTGTCCGCCCGCGCGACCAGCTGGCCCGTGACGCGGGTCTGGCGGTCGGCGAGCGCGGCGGCATCACCGTCGACGAGCAGTGCCGTACGGTCACCGACCCGCACGTGTTCGCGATCGGCGAGTGCGCACTGGCCGCGGACGGCCGGGTCTACGGCCTGGTCGCGCCCGGCTACGAGCAGGCGGCGACCGCGGCGGCCACGATCGCCGACGACGAGGCGTCCTTCACCGGCGCGGACCTGTCCACCAAGCTGAAGCTGCTCGGGGTGGACGTGGCGTCGTTCGGCGACGCGCACGGCACCGCCGAGGACTGCCTGGACGTCGTCTACTCCGACTCCCGCGCGGGCCTGTACAAGAAGCTGGTCATCGGCCGGGACGGCACGCTGCTCGGCGGCGTCCTGGTCGGCGACGCGGAGGCGTACGGCACCCTGCGCGCGCTCACCGGCTCGGTGCCGCCCGTCGCGCCGGAGTCGCTGGTCCTGCCCGCCGGTGCCGGCTCGGGGGCCCAGCTCGGCCCGTCCGCCCTGCCGGACGAGGCGATCATCTGCTCCTGCCACAACGTCAGCAAGGGCATGATCCGCGGCGCGGTCACCGAGCACTCCTGCACGACCGTGCCCGAGGTGAAGAAGTGCACCAAGGCCGGTACCGGCTGCGGCAGTTGCGTGAAGGTGCTCGGCCAGCTGGTCACCGCCGAGCTGGAGGCGTCCGGCGTCGAGGTCGACAAGGGCCTGTGCGACTGCTTCGGGCAGACCCGCGAGGAGCTGTACGAGATCGTCCTCGCCCTGCGCATCACCTCGTACCGGGAGCTGCTGGACCGCCACGGCCGCGAGGGCGCCCGGGGCGGCGACGGCTGCGAGGTGTGCAAGCCGGCCGTGGCCTCGATCCTCGCCTCGCTCGCCCCGACGATCGGCGCGAGCGGCTACGTCCTGGACGGCGAGCAGGCGGCCCTCCAGGACACCAACGACCACTTCCTCGCCAACCTGCAGAAGAACGGCTCGTACTCGGTCGTGCCGCGCATCCCCGGCGGGGAGATCGCACCCGAGAAGCTGATCGTGATCGGTGAGATCGCCCGGGACTTCGGCCTCTACACGAAGATCACCGGCGGCCAGCGGATCGACATGTTCGGCGCCCGGGTGGAACAGCTCCCGCTGATCTGGGCACGGCTGGTGGATGCCGGCTTCGAGTCCGGGCACGCGTACGGCAAGTCGCTGCGCACGGTGAAGTCCTGTGTGGGCCAGACCTGGTGCCGCTACGGCGTCCAGGACTCGGTCCGCATGGCGATCGACCTGGAGCTGCGCTACCGCGGGCTCAGGTCCCCGCACAAGCTCAAGTCCGCCGTCTCCGGCTGCGCCCGCGAGTGCGCGGAGGCCCAGTCGAAGGACTTCGGCGTCATCGCCACCTCCAACGGCTGGAACCTGTACGTCGGCGGCAACGGCGGCGCGACCCCGCGCCACGCGGACCTCCTCGCCCAGGACCTCTCCGACGCCGAACTGGTCCGCCTGATCGACCGCTTCCTGATGTTCTACATCCGCACCGCGGACCGGCTGGAGCGCACCTCGACCTGGCTGGAGCGGATCCCGGGCGGCCTGGACCACGTACGGGACGTGGTGGTGGACGACTCGCTCGGCATCTGCGCGGAGCTGGAGGAACTGATGACGGCGCACGTCGCGTACTACCGGGACGAGTGGGCCGAGACCATCAACGACCCCGAGAAGCTGGCCCGGTTCGTGTCCTTCGTGAACGCGCCGGACACCCCGGACCCGGTCGTCGCCTTCGTCCCCGAGCGCGACCAGATGAAGCCCGACCTGCCGCTGCTCGCCATCGGCCGCCGTCCCCTGGAAGACGCACTGGAAGGAAGCGCCCAGCGATGACCCTGGCACCCGAGACGACCGACCTCAAGGTCCAGCTCCAGCTGGAGGAGGGCTGGTTCACGGTCTGCGACCTGCACCAGCTGGCCCCCGGCCGCGGCGTCGCCGCCCTGCTGCCGGACGGCCGCCAGGTGGCGCTGTTCCGGGACCGGGAGGACCGGCTCTACGGCGTCGACAACCGCGACCCGTTCACCGGCGCGGCGGTCCTCTCCCGCGGCCTGACCGGCACCCACCAGGGCCGCCCGTTCGTGGCGTCCCCGCTGCTCAAGCAGCGCTTCGACCTGGAGACCGGGCAGTGCCTGGAGGACGAGGCGGTACGGGTGGACACGTACGAGGTGCGGGCGCTGTAGCGCGCGAAGAGCAACAGATCTTGACCGATCGTTCCAGTGGATTCTAGGCTGCTCCCGTGGCCAGGACCAAGGAATTCGACCCGGACGCCGCGCTGCAGTCAGCCCTGGAGCTGTTCTGGCGGCGCGGCTACGAGGCGACGTCGATGGCCGACCTGGTCGAGCACCTGGGCATCGGCAGGGCGAGCCTGTACGCGACCTTCGGGAACAAGCACGACCTGTACCTGAAGGCGTTCGACCGGTACGAGCAGGCGGGGCTCACGCGGATCGTGCGCGAGCTGTCCCAGCCGGGCCCCGCACTGCCGGCCGTACGAGCGGTCGTACGCCGTTACGCGGACGAGGCGACCCAGGAGGAGCTGCGCCGCAGCGGCTGCCTGGTCACCAACACGGCGGCCGAGCTGGCCCCGCACGATCCGGCCTCCGCCCGGCGCGTCGAGCGCAACTGGGACCACCTGGAGACCGTCCTGCACACCACTCTGGTCCGCGCCCAGGCCCAGGGCGAGCTGCCGCCCGACCGCGATCCGCTCGCCCTGGCCCGCACCCTGCTGGTGCTGATGCAGGGCCTGCGGGTCGTCGGCAAGGCGTCGGCGGACCCGGCCCGCGTCCGGGACGCGGCGGAGCAGGCCCTGGCCCTGCTGGACTGAATCCACGCCCTCCCCTCGGAGGGCGCCTTTTCCCACCCTCATACTGAACCGATCGGTCAAGAAACAAAGGGAGATCATGACCACGCCGAGCACGAGCAACCGCTTCACCGGCCGGACGGCACTCGTCACCGGCGCCGGCTCCGGCATCGGACGCGCCGTGGCACTCGCCCTCGCCGCCGAGGGCGCCCAGGTGGTCGTGGCCGGGCGCCGGGCGGAGCCCCTGGACCAGACCGTCCGGCTGATCGAGGAGCAGGGCGGCAAGGCGCTCGCGGTGACCGCCGACGTCTCCCGTGCCGCCGACGCAGAGGCACTGGTCCGGGCCGCCGTCGAACTCCCCCGCCCTCGGCTTCGCTCGGGCGGGGGGACCCCCATCGGCTCGCTCGACGTGGCCGTCAACAACGCCGGCGTGTTCCGGGGCGGGCAGCCCCTCGCCGACCTGCCGGAAGAGGACTGGCACACCCAGCTCGCCATCAACGTCACCGGCGTCCACCTGGCCCTCCAGGCCCAGGTCCGCCGGATGCGCACCCAGCCGTCGGGCGGCGCGATCGTCAACGTGTCCTCCACGTTCGGCCGGCACGCCACCTCCGCCGGAGCCGCCGCCTACTCCGCGACCAAGGCCGCCGTCACCGCCCTCAGCCGGGGCGCCGCCCTGGACCACATCGGCGACGGCGTCCGTATCAACGTGGTCAGCCCCGGCGCCACCGCCACCTCCATGTCACTCCGCCCCGGCGAGACGGAGCAGGACCGGACCGGACGGGCAGCGGCCACGCTCCCGCTCGGCCGGATCTCCGCCACCGAGGAGATCGCCGCCGCGATCCTCTACCTGGCCTCGGACGACGCGGCCTCGGTCGTCGGCACCGACCTGGTGGTCGACAGCGGCGGCTCGCTGTGAACGGCCGCGCCTCTCGTACGCGGCGGTGCGTCACCCCTTCAGAGCGCTGGGGGCCACGCCGCTGAGCCGCGCGGAGACGTCCCAGAGCCGCTCCGCGGCCCGGTCGTCGAGGGTCCACGGCGCCCGCCAGGACCGTGCGGGCGCACCCCGCCACATCGCGAACGAGGGCCCGGTGAAGGAGTCCGGCCGTACGTCGGGGGCGGTCGCCGCGTACAGAGCGGGCAGGGCGCCCGCCTCCGCCGACTGGGCGAAGACCCGGTTGCCGATCTCCATGGCTCGCTCGGCACCTCTGCGCCCCTCGGCGCGCGGCCCGGCGGTCTGGAGGTTGGTGGCGGCGTACCCCGGGTGGGCGGCGGCCGCGACGAGGTCGGCACCCTGGGCGGCCAGCCTGCGCGCCAGCTCGTGGGTGAAGAGCAGGTTGGCGGTCTTGGACCGGGCATAGGCGATCCAACGCCGGTACGTGCGCTCGCTGTTGAGGTCGCGGAGGTCGATGTTGGCCAGGGCGTGCATCATGCTGGAGACGGTCACGACGCGGGCGCCCGGGGTGGCGAGCAGGGCGGGAAGCAGCAGCCCGGTCAGTGCGAAGTGCCCCAGATGATTGACCCCGAACTGCGTCTCGAACCCGTCCGCGGTCGTCCCGTACGGCGGCGCCATCACGCCCGCGTTGTTGACCAGCAGGTCGATGCGCTCGTACGGCAACCGGGCCGCGAAGTCCCGCACGGACGCCAGATCCCCGAGGTCCAGCCGCTCGACCTCCACCTCGGCCCCCGGCACCTCCGTCACGAGCCGGTCCCCGGCGTCATCCCCCCGCGCCTCGCTCCGGCACGCGAGCACGACCCGCGCCCCCTTGCGCGCAAGCTCCCGCGCGGTGACGTAACCGAGCCCGCTGTTGGCGCCGGTGACGACGGCCGTGCGGCCGCTCTGGTCGGGGATGTCGCTCACGTTCCAGCCAGACATGACCGAACTCCTTCCGACCTCGACTGTGCCGCCCTCAGATTAGACGGCCGACGGATGGCATCATCGAGTCCATGACCACACACCGAAAGGCCGATGCCGCGTAACCGGCCCGGCGTACTGCGCCGCACGCGACGAACCCCGGGCCCCCGCTTCTGGGAGGAGCCCCCTCCGGCCCGCATACGCGGCCTGTCCGCCCGTACCAGCCTCGCCGTCCACCGCGCGGAGCGCCTCTCCCCCGGCTTCTGGTACCCGCGCGGCACGACCGACACCGCCCTGCGGCGCTACCGGGCGTTCCTCCACCCGCCGGGAAACCGCCCCCGCTACCCCCGCGCGTCCTACTGCGCCGCATGCCCCGGCTGCAGCCTCGACGACGTACGCGAGGCCCGGGACGCCTTGGCGGACATCCTGCCCCGGCTCCCTCCCCGCGCGCGGGCCGAACTACGGCGCGCGGTCGCACCGCTGGACCGCCGTTATCTGCGCCTCACCCTTCCCGACCCGCTCGCCGCGCGGGCAGCGCCCTGGTGGCACCGGCGTCTCGCGAAGGGCGTGGAGGGGTGGTGAACCTGCAGGGCGAGGCGCCTGAGGCCGGGCAGGAAATTTCCCGGCGGACGGCACAACTTTTCCCGCTGAGGGTGCATCCAACAGAGCGACCTACATCCACCCATTCGCCCGATGGAGGCGGATGCGCCATGTCTCTGCACACTCGGCTCTTCTCCCGGCGCGGCCTGGCCGCCGGCCTGACCGCCGTCGCGGCAACCCTCGCGACAGCGGGCGTCGCATGGAGCGCGACGACGTCGACGTCAGCGGCGACGGCAACGACGGCTCGGGCTCCGGCCGGTCCTCGCACCTGCGCCTTGAACGACCTTTATCTCTCCATGGGCCGCAAGGAGGGCGCGGCCGGATCGCTCTACTGGTCCGTCCAGTTCACCAACACCAGCACCACCCGGTGCGCCCTGCGCGGCTATCCGGGCGTCAGCGCCCTGGACACCGCGCACCGGCAGATCGGACCGGCCGCCGGCCGTTCCGGCCGGTCGTACTCCACCGTCACGCTCCCCCCCGGGCACTCCGCGTCCGCGGTCGTCCGCACCACCAACGGCCCGATCGGCGGCCCCTGCCTGCGCACCGGCTCCTATCTGAGGATCTACCCGCCGGCCTCGCACAGCGCCACCCTCGTCCCCGCACGCTGGACGACGTGTTCCCACACCTTCCAGGTGGGCCCGATCAACACGGAGGGCACCTTCTGACCCATCCCCTCGGAGCACGCCGGAGGGGCGACACCCCCGCACAGGGTGTCGCCCCTCCTCTTTCGTGCGCCGGAGCCGTCGTCGATCGGTCTGAGGGTCGGGGACCGACGACGGCTCCGGGGCCGGGGGAAGGTCAGCGGTGGTCGCTGCCCTCCGAGTTGGTGGCCGCGCGGCCCGCTTCCAGGCGGGCGACCGGGATGCGGAACGGGGAGCAGGAGACGTAGTCCAGGCCGACCTCGTGGAAGAAGTGGACCGACTCGGGGTCGCCGCCGTGCTCGCCGCAGACGCCCAGCTTGAGGTCGGGGCGGGTGGCACGGCCGGCCTGTGCGGCCAGCTTCACCAGGGAACCGACGCCGTCCTTGTCGATCGTCTCGAACGGGCTGACGCCGAAGATGCCCTTCTCCAGGTAGGCCGTGAAGAACGAGGCCTCCACGTCGTCGCGGCTGAAGCCCCAGACCGTCTGCGTCAGGTCGTTCGTGCCGAAGGAGAAGAACTCCGCCGCCTCCGCGATCTGGCCGGCCGTGAGGGCCGCTCGCGGCAGCTCGATCATCGTGCCGATCGCCAGCTTGAGCTTCGTACCCGTCGCCGCCTCGATCTCCGCGATGACCTGGTCGGCCTCCTCGCGGACGATCTCCAGCTCCTGGACCGTTCCCACGAGCGGGATCATGATCTCGGCGCGCGGGTCGGCCTTGCCGTTCTTGCGCTCGGCCGCGGCCTCGGCGATGGCGCGGACCTGCATGGTGAACAGGCCGGGGATGACCAGGCCGAGGCGGACGCCGCGCAGGCCCAGCATCGGGTTCTGCTCGTGCAGGCGGTGCACCGCCTGGAGCAGGCGCAGCTCGTTCTCGTGCGGCTCCTGGCGGGACTCGGCGAGCGCCACGCGCACGGACAGTTCCGTGATGTCGGGCAGGAACTCGTGCAGCGGCGGGTCGAGGAGGCGGATCGTGACCGGAAGGCCGTCCATCGCCTCGAAGAGTTCGACGAAGTCCTTCTTCTGCAGCGGCAGGAGCTGCCGCAGGGACTCCTCGCGCTCCTCCTCGGTGTCGGCGAGGATCAGGCGCTCCACCAGCTCGCGGCGGTCACCGAGGAACATGTGCTCGGTGCGGCACAGGCCGATGCCCTGGGCGCCGAAGCGGCGCGCGCGCAGCGCGTCCTCGGCGTTGTCCGCGTTGGCGCGCACCCGCAGGCGGCGCTTGCGGTCGGCGAAGGCCATCATGCGGTGGACCGCCTCGACCAGCTCGTCGGCGTCGTCGGCACCCGGGTGCATCCGGCCCTCGAAGTACTCCACCACGGGGGACGGGACCACCGGGACCTCGCCCAGGTACACCTTGCCGCTGGAGCCGTCGATGGAGATGACGTCGCCCTCTTCCACGACGTGGCCGCCCGGCACCGTCATCCGGCGGCGCTTGGTGTCGACCTCCAGCTCCTCGGCGCCGCAGACACAGGTCTTGCCCATGCCGCGCGCGACCACGGCCGCGTGGGAGGTCTTGCCGCCACGCGAGGTCAGGATGCCCTCGGCCGCGATCATGCCGTCCAGGTCGTCGGGGTTGGTCTCCCGGCGGACCAGGATGACCTTCTCGCCCGAGCGGGACCACTTCACGGCGGTGTACGAGTCGAAGACCGCCTTGCCGACCGCGGCACCCGGCGAGGCCGCGATGCCCCGGCCGACCTGCTCGGTCTTTGCGTCCTCGTCGAAGCGCGGGAACATCAGCTGCGCCAGCTGGGCGCCGGTGACGCGCTGGAGGGCTTCCGTCTCGTCGATCAGGCCTTGGTCGACGAGCTGGGTGGCGATGCGGAAGGCCGCGCCCGCCGTGCGCTTGCCGACGCGCGTCTGGAGCATCCAGAGCTGGCCGCGCTCGATGGTGAACTCGATGTCGCAGAGATCCTTGTAGTGGTTCTCCAGGGTCTCCATGATCTGCATCAGCTGGTCGTACGACTTCTTGTCGATCGACTCCAGCTCCGCGAGCGGGACCGTGTTGCGGATGCCCGCGACCACGTCCTCGCCCTGCGCGTTCTGCAGGTAGTCGCCGTAGACGCCTTGGTGGCCCGAGGCGGGGTCACGCGTGAACGCCACGCCCGTGCCCGAGTCCGGCCCCAGGTTGCCGAACACCATCGAGCAGATGTTCACCGCGGTGCCCAGATCGCCGGGGATGCGCTCCTGGCGGCGGTAGAGCTTGGCGCGGTCGGTGTTCCAGGAGTCGAAGACCGCCTTGATGGCGAGGTCCATCTGCTCGCGCGGGTCCTGCGGGAAGTCCCGGCCGGCCTCCGTCTTGACGATCCTCTTGAACTTGGTGACCAGCTTCTTCAGGTCGGCCGCTTCGAGGTCCGTGTCGACGGTGACCTTCTTGGCCTCCTTGGCCGCGTCGAGGGCCTCCTCGAACAGCTCGCCGTCGACACCGAGAACGGTCTTGCCGAACATCTGGATGAGGCGGCGGTAGGAGTCCCAGGCGAACCGGTCGTCGCCGGCCTGCTTGGCCAGGCCCTGCACCGACTTGTCGGAGAGGCCGATGTTCAGGACCGTGTCCATCATGCCGGGCATGGAGAACTTGGCACCGGAGCGGACCGACACGAGGAGAGGGTTGTCGGCCTGGCCGAGCTTCTTGCCCATCTTCTGCTCGAGGGCGTCGAGGTGCGCACTCACCTCGTCACGCAGTGCCACCGGCTCTTCGCCACTGTCGAGGTAGACCTTGCAGGCCTCGGTGGTGATGGTGAAGCCGGGAGGGACCGGAAGGCCCAGGTTGGTCATCTCGGCGAGGTTGGCACCCTTGCCGCCGAGGAGGTCCTTGAGGTCCTTGTTGCCCTCGGTGAAGTCGTAGACGAACTTCGCTACGTGGGGTTCTTTGTTTTCCGACACGGGTCTCGACTCCTTGAGGCCGCGGTGGCTGCCCTGACGGCGAGGAACATACCCAGATCGAAGGCGTCTGGGTACGTCCACTTGTGCGTCATGGGCCTGTAACCAGTCGTCCGCCAGCGGATCGAAAGTCAAAGCTTGACAAGAGAAGAGAGGGAGATGTTTTCACTTCTTGAAGACAACAGGCCCCCCAGGCATGCTTTCCCGCTCAGGTGAGCAGCCCCCCAGCACGTTTGAGTTCGATCGATGAACGATCAAGGGGTGGCACCGAGTGCCACCCCTTGGAGAAGTGCAGCCGCTCATGAATCGCTCATCTGAGCGCAGCCCTTATCAAGGGTGGCGAGAATCACGCTGCCACAGCGAGCCGGATTTCACCATGCGGACCAGGGCGCGAGACGGAAACGCGCCCGTCACACGCCCAACGCGCTGAGCCGCTCCTCCACCCGCTCCGGCGCGTACAGGTGCTCCACGACCAGCGCACCGGCCCCCACCAGCCCGGCCCGCTCGCCCAGCCGTGACGTCACGACGTCCAGATGGGCCGTGGAGCGGGGCAGCGCCCGCTGGTAGAGCAGTTCCCGGACGCCGGTGAGGAAGGGTGTTCCGGCCAGATCTCCGGCGATCATCAGGACACCCGGGTTGAGCAGGGTCACGACCGTCGCCAGCACGTCCCCGACCCGGCGCCCGGCCTCCCGGGCCAGCGCGGCCGCCTCCGGGTGCCCGGAGGCCAGCAGGTCCCGCACATCCGAGCCGGAGGAGGCCGGCACCCCGGACTCCGCCAGCCGCCGGGCCACGGCGCCACCGCTGGCGACGGCGGCGAGACAGCCGTACGACCCGCACCGGCACAGCGCCTCGGCGCCCACCCTGATGTGCCCGATGTCGCCCGCGCCGCCGTCGACGCCCCGGAAGATCGAGCCGTCGACCACGACCCCGGCGCCGATGCCCGTGGACACCTTGACCAGCACGAACGCCGAGCACTCGGGGTGTCCGGTGCGCTGTTCTCCGTAGGCCATGAGGTTGGCATCGTTGTCCACCAGGACCGGGACCGGGCCGGCGCCGGTGTGCTCGGTGAAGGCGCGGGAGAGGCGGCCCCTTATGTCGTAGCCGTCCCAGCCGGGCATGATCGGCGGCTGCACCACCCGGCCGGTCTCGCTGTCCACCGGTCCGGGCACCGCGAGCCCGATGCCGCACACCTCCTCCGCCCGATGTCCGGCCTTGGTCAGCAGCTCGGCGAACCAGCGGCCGAGTTCGCCCAGTACGGCCTCGGGGCCGTCCTCGACGACCAGGGTGCCGGAGTGTTCGGCCAGGATCTCGCCGGTCAGGGTGAGGACGGCCGCCCGGGCGTGCCGGGTGTCCAGGTCGGCGGCGAGGACGACCGCGTGGGAGTCGTCGAACTCCAGGGTGATGGAGGGGCGGCCGCCGAGCGGCGAGTCGACCGGGCCACCGGCGCCCTCGCGCAGCCAGCCGGCCCGGAACAGCCGGTCGAGGCGCTGGCCGACGGTGGCCCGGGACAGCCCGGTGGCCTGCTGGAGCGCGCCACGCGTCACGGCTCGCCCGCTGCGGACCAGTTCGAGCAGATCGCCGGCGCTGGCCTGACTGCCGCCCTTGGTGGCCTTGCCGGTCCTGCCGGGCCGTCCGGTCATGCGCACCCCCTTGTGTTTCTCAAGCCTGCATTACATATTGAGTTTTGCGTGTTAAATAGACGTAACCCTACGGTAGCTACTGCCAAACCCGGTCGGCCGGACGTCTTCGGGGAGCCCCGAGTGGATCGCACTGCCCAGCTCACTGCCCGTGTCCCGAAGCGCGAGATCGCATACGATCCGCCGGCCTCGGACACATCCCTGCACGTCAGGGCAGCTCGGGTGCTGGAGGCGAACTGGACCGGCGCGTCGACGGTTCCCTCCCGGAGCCTGTATCCGCACCAGTGGTCGTGGGACTCGGCATTCATCGCGATCGGGCTGCGGCACCTCTCGCCACTGCGGGCCCAGACGGAGCTGGAGACGCTGCTGGCGGCCCAGTGGGGCGACGGGCGCGTCCCGCACATCGTGTTCAACCCCTCCGTACCGCTCGACGCCTACTTCCCGAGCCCCGACTTCTGGCGCTCCTCGACCGCGGGGCGCACCGCGGGCGCCCCGCGCACCGTACAGACGTCCGGCATCGTGCAGCCACCGGTGCACGCGCTGGCGGCCTGGCTGGTGCACCGCGCCGACCCGGGCCTGTCGCGGGCGCGCGGCTTCCTCGCCGGCATGTACCCGCGGCTGGCCGCCTGGCACCGGTACCTGCTGCACCGGCGGGACCTGGGCGGGGGTGGCCTGGTGTCCGTCGTGCACCCCTGGGAACAGGGTATGGACAACAGCCCCTGCTGGGACGCCCCGCTCTCCCGCATCACGCCGGCCCCGGCCCGCTCCTTCCGCCGCGCCGACCTCGACCACGGGGCTGCCGAGGACCGGCCGACGGATCTGGACTACGGGCGGTACGTGCGGCTGGCCACGGACTACCGGGATGCCGGTTACCAGGACGGGGCGGGCGGGTTCGCCGTCGAGGACCCGGCGTTCAACGCCCTGCTGATCGCCTCCGAGCACGCGCTGGCCCGGATCGCCGAGGAGCTGGGCGCGCCCGGCACCGCCCGCCGTGCGCGCGCCGAACGGCTGACGGCGGCCCTGGTCGACCGGCTGTGGGACCCGGCGGGCGGGATGTTCCGCTGCCGGGACCTGCGGGGCGGGGAGCTGGTTCCCGGGCGCAGTGTCTCCGGCCTGATCCCGCTGCTGCTGCCGGAGCTGCCCCGGGAGGTCGCCGCCGCGCTCGTCCGCACGCTGCGCGGCCCGCACTTCGGGCTGGGCGACAGCACGGCGCTGGTGCCGAGCTACGACCTGCTCGGCGAGGCCTTCGACCCGCACAGGTACTGGCGGGGACCGGCGTGGTTCAACACGAACTGGCTGCTGGAGCGGGGGCTGCGAGCGCACGGCGACCACGAGCGGGCGGACGCGTTGCGGGAGGCGGTGCTGAGCCTCGCCGCGGCCACCGGCTTCGCCGAGTACGTCGACCCGTACACCGGCGAGGCCTGCGGCGCGACCGGCTTCGGCTGGACCGCCGCGCTCGCGCTCGACCTGTTCCACCAGCCCGGGGGACATCGCGTGTCCCGCACGGGCACCGGCACGTTCGACAGGAGTGACAAGGGAGGGGACCGGGCATGACCGACCGGCATCATCTGCTCGTGCACGGGGCGACGTTCGCCGCCGTGAGCGACCGGGGCGACATCAGCGGGGTGCGGGGCTCCGGCTCCCCGGACGGGTTATTCGTACGGGACGCCCGGCATCTCAGCCGCTGGCAGCTCACCGTCGACGGGGCGGTGCCCGAAGTGCTCACGCCGGTCACGGACGGCGACGCGGCCCGCTGTGTACTGGTGCCGCGCGGCGGCCGGCAGGAGCCGCCCGCGCACACCCTCTTCCGTGAACAGGCCGTCGGCGACAGCTCGTTCGTCGAGTCGCTGCGGGTGACCAGCAACCGCCCGGCACCCACCACCGTCCGCCTCGCCATCACCGCCGACGCCGACTTCACCGACCAGTTCGAGCTGCGCTCCGACCACCGCACCTACGTCAAGGCCGGCGCCGTACGCTCCCGCCACGTCCTGGACGACGGCATCGAGTTCACCTACCGCCGGGCCGAGTGGCGGTCCTGTACGACGATCACGGCCGACCCCGCTCCGGACACCGTCGAGGAGACCGGCACGGGCGCGCGGCGCCTGGTGTGGACCCTGGACCTGGAACCCCACGGCACGACCGAGCTGGTGCTGCGGGTGATGGCCCGCCCGCACGGCGACAGGCGGGCCCTGCGCGTGCCGCGCTCGCCGGCCGCGGTGAACGAGCAGCTCCTGGAGCTCGAGGGCAGGTTCCTGGAGGGCGTGGCCTTCCCGACCGGCTGGCCGGAGCTGGCGGCGGCCTGCGCCCGCGGCCTGTCCGACCTGGCCGCGCTCCAGGTCGCGGCGACCGGGCCGGACGGCGAGGAGCTGCGCGTCCCGGCGGCGGGCGCCCCCTGGTTCCTCACCCTGCTCGGCCGGGACGCCCTGCTCACCGCCCTGTTCGCGCTGCCGTACCGGCCCCAGCTGGCCGCGGCCACGCTCCCCGCGCTGGCCGCGACCCAGGCGAACGGGACGGGTGTGTCCTCGGTCGCGCAGCCCGGCAAGGTCGTGCACGAGGTGCGGCACGGCGAGCTGGCGCACTTCGGGCAGGTGCCGTTCGGGCGGTACTACGGCTCGGTCGACGCGACCCCGCTGTTCCTGATCCTGCTCGGCGCCTACGTGGAGCGGACCGGGGACGCCGTCCTGGCCCGCCGACTGGAACCGCACGCCCGCGCGGCGATCGGCTGGATGCTGGACCACGGCGGGCTGACCTCGCGCGGCTATCTCGTCTACCGCGCCGACGAGGGCGGACTGGCCAACCAGAACTGGAAGGACTCCCCCGGCGCGATCTGCTGGTCCGACGGCACCCGGCCCACCGGGGCGGTGATGGCGGCGGGCGCGCAGGGCTACGCGTACGACGCGCTGCGCCGCACGGCGTGGGTGGCGCGCACGGTGTGGGCCGACGAGACGTACGCCTCCCTGCTGGAACAGGCGGCGGCCGACCTCCGGGACCGCTTCCAGCGGGACTTCTGGATGCGGGAACAGTCCTTCCCGGCACTCGCGCTGGACGGGGAGGGCCGCCAGGTCGACGCGCTGGCGTCCGACGCCGGGCACCTGCTGTGGTCCGGTCTCCTGGACAAGGAGTACGGCGAGGTGGTGGGCCGGCGCCTCGTGGAACCGGACTTCTTCTCCGGCTGGGGCGTGCGCACCCTCGCCTCCGGGCAGCCGGCGTATCACCCGCTCTCCTACCACCGGGGCTCGGTGTGGCCGCACGACAACGCGCTGATCACGCTGGGCCTGGCCCGCTACGGCCTGCACGACGAGGCCCGTACGGTGGCGCACGCCCTGGTCGACGCGGCGACGGCCGCCGGTCACCGGCTTCCGGAGGTGCTGGCGGGCTACGGCCGTGACACCCACCCCGAGCCGGTCCCCTATCCGCACGCCTGCATCCGCGAATCCCGCTCGGCAGCGGCGCCGCTCGCGCTGCTCACCGCGGTGGGCGGGGCCTAGGAGGGGACCTTGACCGGGCGTTTGCCCGGTGTTTGCCGAGGTCAGTGAACGGCGGACGCGGGCGAGCCGTACGAGATGACGGCGGGCCGGGCGGGTCCAGGAGCGGGCCCGCCCTTGCCTCCCCAGCGTGGCCCGCCGCCTCGTCACGGGTCTCGCACGGAAGGACCTCCGGGTTGCCTCAGCACACGAGCACGCGCCAGTCACCGGGTACGGCCGGGGGGACCGAGGACGTCCTGGAAGAAGTCGAGGCGGCGGTCTCCGAGAAGAGCACCGGCTCTGCGGAACACGCCACGACGGCGGAGGCTCCGGAGCCGGCCACCACCGGGGAGGCTCCCGAACCGGCCACCACCGCGGACGTCCAGGAGCCGGACGCCGAAGAGGCGGCCGCGGCCGACACCGACGAAACCCCCGCACTCTCCGCCTCCCGCCCCACCCGCCTTTCCTGGAGCGCCTGGTCCGCCCGGATGCTCCGATGGCGGGAAGCGCACCCGACCGCCGCCCAGGCCCTCTCCGTCACCCTCACCGTGCTCGCCGCCGTGCTGGTCGTCGTCGCGCTCGTGCTGCCGAACACCGTCGTCGGACTCGGGCCCGCGAAGTTCACGCGGATTCCGGCGGAGGCGGTCATCGGGGCCGCGGTGATGCTGGCGCTGCCGCGCCGGCCGCGGGTGGTGCTGGCCGCGGTGTGCGGGGTCGCGCTGGCCGCGCTGACCGTGCTGAACCTGCTCGACATGGGGTTCAACCAGTACCTCGGCCGCGGCTTCAACCCCGTCCTCGACTGGAGCCTGCTGAGTGACGCGCAGTCGTACCTGGTGGACTCGCTGGGCCGTACGACCACGCTCCTCGCCACGGCCGGGGTGATCGCCCTGGTCCTGCTGCTGTTCGTGCTGCTCGCGCTGTCGACGGTCCGGCTGAGCAACCTGCTCGCCCGGCACACCGGCACCGCGACCCGCGGCACTCTGATCGCCGGCGTCGTCTGGATCACCTGTTCCTCCCTCGGTCTGCAGATATCCGGCGTGCCGATCGCCTCCGACCGCGCCACCAGCGCGCTGCAGTGGCAGGCCCGGCAGATGCGGAACACCCTGCGGGACGAGGCCGCGTTCAAGAAGGTGGCCAAGGTGGACGCCTTCGGCAACACGCCCGGCTCCCAGCTCGTGCCCGACCTGCGCGGCAAGGACATGATCTTCACGTTCATCGAGAGCTACGGCCGTAGTGCCGTGGAGGACCCGATCATGGCGCCCGGCGTCGACAAGACCCTGGACGAGCGCACCCAGGCGCTGGAGAAGGCCGGCTACCACGCCAGGAGCGGCTGGCTGACCTCGGCGACCTACGGCGGCAGCAGCTGGCTCGGCCACTCCACCACCATGTCGGGGCTGTGGGTCAACAACCAGCAGCGCTACCGCACCGTCATGGCGAGCGACCACCTCAGCCTCACCAAGGCGTTCAAGAAGACCGGGGCCTGGGACACGGTCGGCGTGATGCCGGGTGTGCAGAAGGGGTGGCCGGAGCAGAGCTTCTACGGCCTGGACCAGGTCTACAACGCCTTCGAACTCGGCTACAAGGGACCGAAGTTCAGCTGGTCGACCATGCCGGACCAGTACGCGCTGGAGCAGTTCCAGCAGCGGGTGCACGGCAGGAAGCACGACAAGCCGATGATGTCGGAGATCATCCTGACCTCCAGCCACCAGCCCTGGGCGCCGATCCCGAAGATGGTCGGCTGGGACCAGCTGGGTGACGGCTCGATCTTCAAGGGCATCCAGGCGGAGGGCAACAAGCCGGCTGACGTCATCGCCGACACCACCAAGTCCCGCCAGGAGTACGGCAAGTCGATCCAGTACTCGGTGACCGCGCTGACCGAGTGGCTGGAGCGCTACGGCACCGACGACACGGTGCTCGTCTTCCTCGGCGACCACCAGCCGATCGCCCGCGTCAGTGGCAATCACGCCAGCCGTGACGTACCGATCTCGATCGTCGCCAAGGACCCGAAGGTCCTCGACCGGATCGCCGGCTGGGGGTGGACGGACGGCCTGCGTCCCGCGCACAACGCGCCGGTGTGGAAGATGAGCGCGTTCCGGGACCGCTTCCTGACGGCGTACGGGTCCACCCCGCACCCGAAGAAGGGCTGATCAGCCGCCGGAGGTGTCCAGCTCCGCGTCCTCGCCGATGCCCGCGCAGTCGTAGGGGTCCTTCAGCCAGCCGTCCGGCAGCACCACCCGGTTGTTGCCGGACGTACGGCCGCGCGGACCGTCGGCGCCGGCCGGCCAGGCCTGGTCGAGGTCCAGCTCGTCGAGACCGGCGCGGAGTTCCTCGAGCGAGGACGTGATCGCGAGCCGCTTGCGCATCTCGGAGCCGACCGCGAAGCCCTTGAGGTACCAGGCGACGTGCTTGCGGAAGTCGATGACGCCCCGCGACTCGTCGCCGATCCACTCGCCGAGGAGGGTGGCGTGGCGGACCATGACGTCGGCGGCCTCGCGGAGGGTGGGCCTCCGGAAGTCCTCACGGCCTTCGAAGGCCGCCACCAGGTCCGCGAACAGCCACGGACGGCCCAGGCAGCCGCGGCCCACGACCACCCCGTCGCATCCGGTCTCCCGCACCATCCGCAGCGCGTCCTCGGCCGACCAGATGTCGCCGTTGCCGAGCACCGGGATCTCCGGGACGTGCTCCTTCAGACGGGCGATGGCTTCCCAGTCGGCGGTGCCGCCGTAGTGCTGGGCGGCCGTGCGACCGTGCAGCGCGATCGCCGTGACGCCCTCCTCGACGGCGATGCGGCCGGCGTCGAGGTAGGTGATGTGGTCGTCGTCGATGCCCTTGCGCATCTTCATGGTCACCGGGAGGTCGCCGGCGCCGGAGACCGCCTCGCGCAGGATGGCCCGCAGCAGGTTGCGCTTGTAGGGCAGGGCGGAGCCGCCGCCCTTCCTCGTCACCTTGGGGACGGGACAGCCGAAGTTCAGGTCGATGTGGTC
This sequence comes from Streptomyces sp. NPDC005728, assembly GCF_040630895.1. Classification (NCBI taxonomy): domain Bacteria; kingdom Bacillati; phylum Actinomycetota; class Actinomycetes; order Kitasatosporales; family Streptomycetaceae; genus Streptomyces; species Streptomyces sp. NPDC005728. The sequence continues at coordinate 29,232 of NZ_JBEXYL010000005.1, read as the reverse complement.
GGCGAGGCCCTCCTCCGCGATCATGCGGACGGCCTTGCCGACGGTCGCCGGGTCGACGCCGTACAGCTGGATCGAGCGCGGCGTCTCGGTCGCGTCGAAGTGGATCAGCTGCATGGTCTTCTCGTTGCGCTCGACCAGCGCCCGGGTCGTGATCATCTCGCTCACGAACAGGCCCTTGCCGCCGCTGAACTCCCGGCACAGGGTGCGGAAGGGCGCGTTGGTGATCCCCGCCATGGGTGCGAGCACGACGGGCGGCACCACGGCGTGCGGGCCGATGGAGAGCGGGTGGGTCATCGCGGGACTCCGGGACGGATGTACGGCACAGGGCAAGCACCCATTGTCCCTCACTCCCGCGACAGCTCGGCGCAGTACCGTCACCATGAACATGTAACGCTCATTAGTTAGACGCACTATTGAAATCGACGTACGATGAGACCCATGCCCGAGCTGAGCCACCCCCGACGCCTGCTCGTGCTGGCGATCTGCTGCATGAGCCTGCTCATCGTGAGCCTCGACAACACCGTCCTGAACGTGGCGCTGCCCTCGATGCAGCGCGACCTGCACGCCACCACCTCCGGCCTGCAGTGGACGATCGACGCCTACACGCTGGTGCTGGCCTCGCTGCTGATGCTCGCGGGCTCCACGGCCGACCGTCTGGGACGCCGGAAGGTCTTCATAGCGGGCCTGGTCGTCTTCTCGATCGGCTCGCTGCTGTGCTCGCTCGCGCCGAACCTGGAGCTGCTGGTCGTCTTCCGCATGGTCCAGGCGGTAGGCGGCTCGATGCTCAACCCGGTCGCCATGTCGATCATCACCAACACCTTCACCGACGTGCGCGAGCGCGCCCGCGCGATCGGCGTGTGGGGCGCGGTGGTCGGCATCTCCATGGCGGCCGGACCGCTGGTCGGCGGCCTGCTGGTGGAGTCGGTCGGCTGGCGCTCGATCTTCTGGATCAACCTCCCGGTCGGCCTCGCGGCCGTGCTGCTCACCCTGCGCTTCGTCCCCGAGTCCCGCGCGCCGCGGGCCCGCCGCCCCGACCCGGTCGGCCAGGTGCTGGTGATCGCCCTGTTCGGCTCGCTGACGTACGCGATCATCGAGGCGCCGGACTCGGGCCCCGGCACGGTGCTGCCCTTCGCCGTGGTGGCCTGCGCCGCCCTGCTGGGGCTGGTCCGCTACGAGCTTCGGCGCGACGACCCCCTGATCGACCTGCGCTTCTTCCGTTCCGCGCCACTCAGCGGCGCGACCCTGATAGCGATCAGCGCGTTCGGGGCGCTGGGCGGCTTCCTGTTCCTGTCCACGCTGTACCTGCAGAACGTGCGCGGCCTCGACGCGCTGCACGCGGGCCTGTGGATGTTGCCGCTGGCCGCGCCGACGTTCCTGTGCGCGCCGCTGTCCGGACGGCTGGTGGGCAGCCGGGGGCCGCGGCTCCCCCTGCTGGTGGCCGGCACCGCGATGACCGCGAGCGGGGCCCTGTTCGCCGCCTTCGAGGCAGAGACCTCGAACGCCATGCTGTTCGCCGGGTACGTGCTGTTCGGCATCGGCTTCGGCTTCGTCAACGCGCCGATCACGAACACGGCGGTGTCGGGGATGCCGCGGGCTCAGGCCGGGGTCGCGGCCGCGGTCGCCTCCACGAGCAGGCAGCTGGGGCAGACCCTCGGCGTCGCGGTGGTCGGTGCCGTCCTGACGTCCGGCATCGGTTCGTCCTCGTACCGGGACGCCTTCGTGTCGGCGGCCGGCCCCGGCTGGTGGATCCTCACCGCCTGCGGCCTGGCCGTCCTCACTCTGGGCCTGCTCACGAGCGGCCGCTGGGCGCGCCGTACGGCCGAACGCGCGGCGGAGCGGCTGGAGACGGCGGAGGTGCGTCAGACAGTCGGGGTCGCCGGGCGGGGGCAGCCGCAGACATGATGCCCCCGGCACGGTCGCGTGCCGAGGGCATCGGGTGCAGGGCCGTGGTCCCCGGGCTCAGCCTGCGTGAACCAGGGTCTCCTCGCTGCCGAGGTGGGCGGCGCGCGTGTCCATGTACATGGTGGTCTCGCCGTCGGACCAGCGGATGACGAGGTCGTCGGTGCGGCCGTTTCCGGTGAAGTCGCCGGTCGTCATGACCGTGTCGTGCTTCCAGAGCCCGTTGGGGTTCAGGATGCGCTGCTCGGTGCCGAGGCCGGACGTGGTGGTGCCGACGTAGTTGTCGAGCTCGCCGTCGGTCCAGCGCACCATGAGGTCCCACTTCGCGTTGCCGGAGTACTCGCCGGCGGTGAGGAGTGTGGCGTCCTTCCAGGTGCCGTTGGGCTTCTTGAGCTGGTGCTCCTGGCCGAACGTACCGGCGCTGACCCCGGTGTAGAGGGTCAGTTCACCGTCGCTCCAGCGCACGATCAGGTCGGTGACGTACGTCGAGGCGTTGAACCGGCCCGCGGCGATCTGGACCGCGTCCTTCCAGGTCTCGTTGGGCTTGATCATCTGGGTGCCGGCCCCGTTGAGGCCCTTGCTGCCGACGTCCCCGTACAGCGTCACCTCGCCGTCCACCCAGCGGACCATCAGATCGAACTGGTTCGAGCCGGTGAAGTCGCCGGCGGTGATGGTCTTGGCGTCCTTCCAGGTGGAGTTCTTGGGGAGCAGTTGCCGCTCGCTGGTGAAGTGGCCGCTTCCGTCGCTGTTGTACTGCGTGACCTCGCCGTCGGACCACACCACGACCATGTCGCTGTGGCCCTTGCCGTTGAAGTCACCCGACGCCATCAGGTTGACGTGCTTCCAGGTCGGGCCCGATCCCATGGTGTAGGGCAACTGCGGCTGCGCGTAGGCGCCGTAATCGGGAATGTCGATGCCCTTCTGGGCATCGGCGTAGAGCCGGAAGAAGCGGTCACCGTGCAGCGGGCTGTACGTGATCTCGTTGTACCGCGGATCCGACCCGGACACATCCGGTCCGCCCTGGTTGAAGCCGCCCACATTGCCGATGATCGTGCCGGTGTCGCCGGAGGCGTCCATCTTGGAGAAGAACGGGCCGCCGGAGACCCCGCCCCACATGCCGGCGCAGAAGATCTGCATCTGGTAGTAGCCCGACAGCGCGGTGGTGTAGATGTTGGGGCAGCGGACCGGGGTGTCCTGCGGGTTGTGCGCGATCCCGGGGTGGCCGATGACGGTCACCTTGTTGGCATAGCCGGGCGTGCGGGCCAGGGTGTTGGCGCCCACGAGGTCCTGGACGTTCTTACCGCCGTTCGGCTTCAGCCTCGCGAAGGCGTAGTCCAGGTCGGAGGACTTCTCCTTCTCCCACGTCGCCCTCTTGTCACGGAACCACTTGTCGACCGCCCAGACCCCGTTCGGCTGCTGCGCAGCGGTCTTGGTGTGGTCGTACATGGGCACGAACATGGACTTCGAGCCGATGCAGTGCGCCGCGGTGAGGATCAGGTTGTGCCCCCCGCTGCGCACCACACTTGCCGTGCAGCGGTGGCCCTTTATGCCCTTGTTCGTGCTGAAGATCGTGCCGACGGACTTGATGCCCTTGAAGTGCTGGGAGGTGATGCCGCTCGCCGAGTGCTGCTGCCCCAGCGACGTCAGGCCCTTCGGCGGGACCGTACCGCCCGCGGGGTCGGTGGCCGCGGCCACGCGCTCGGGAGTCCAGAAGCGCATGGCGGCCTCGGACGTCCAGTTGTCGTCGGGCGCCGGCACCTGGGTGTCCGCAGCTGACGGTCTCGCCGAGGGGTCGGCCGAGAGGGCGGGCGTGGGACTGGCCGGCGGCTTCGGTGCGGGGCTGTTGCTCTGCGGGAGTCCCGACGCGGTCGGCGCGGGTCCGCCGGGGGCAGGGGTCGCGGTGCCGGCCTGGGCCGCTGCGACGTTGCCCAGCAGCACCACGGCGCTCAGCGCCGCGACAGCCCCGAGACGTATTCGTGTATCGAGCAATTCAGATTTCTCCAAGAGGCAGGCCGGACGGCACGAGGCCCCCAAGGGCAGGCTCCTGCCACCCGACGGCAGACGAGCCACTGCTGAGGAGTCCGACGCGTGATCTTCCGCCGTCGGCCTGCGCGCGCTCACAGCGCACGACAGCGCACCCTCGATGTTTCCCCCGTGCCGCCGTACGGCGGCTGTCAACCGACCGTGGTCAGCGGTCGCATCCGTCATGATCGCACGGCCGGTGTGCGAACGCGCACCGCTGATTCACGTGTGTCTCAGTGCAGTTGGGGTGCTCCCAGTTTCGGGTCGTCGGCGCCGCACACCTGCGCCCGCACATGCTTCCCCTTCGCGTCGGTCAGCTGCAGGCGGGAGCCGTAGTCTTCCCGGGCGCGGTGCGGTGGCGTCACGAAGACGCTGGGGTCGTACTCGGCCGCGATCTCACAGTCCCCGGGCGGAGAGCCGATCGGGTCGTAGAAGACCGGGAACTCGATGCTGTGGCCGGGGTTCAGCTCCAGGTGGACCGGCGTGGACGTCTTCGGCTTCGAAAAGGCTTCCGCCCCCTTGCCGACCCGGAAATCGAGCTCGGGATAGCCGTCGAAGGCACAGGACTTCGATCCCTTGTGCGTGGCGCTGAGCGTAGCGGCCGGTGTGTGGTGCGGTTTGCCCGGGAGAAGGGTCATCTTCCAGCTCAGCTCGGGCGTTCCGCACGAGGCGATCCGGGTGTCCGAGGAACTGTCGGCCTGGCCGCAGGCCGTGGCGCCCAGCAGCAGCACCAGGCCGAGCGCGGAGACCGCCACTGTCCGCCTTGACATGAAATCTCCCCCTGGGTGAAGCCACTCCTGCGGCGCCGAGTGCCACCGCTCCGCCATACCGCACAGCTAGATGCAGGCAGGCACGGCGAGGTTCCACAGGAGGAGACCGGCGAGATGATCAGCTCGCTCGCGCGATCTCGTACAGCTTCTCCAGACGCCGCCTGGTCTCCTCGTTCTTCGGCGTGTAGGTGACCATCCGGGCGCCCGGCCCAGGGTTCAGCCACAAGTCCGTGTGCTCCAGGGTCAGATGGCCCACGTACGGGTTGAGGAACTCCTTGATCTTGGTGCGGCTGCCCACCACCTCGTAGCGCTCCCAGTTCTCGCGGAACTCCGGGGACTCCGTCTCCAGGCGCTTGAGGAGCATCTTCCAGGCGGGCTCGCCGAGGTGGCCGGCCATGGAGGCGCGCAGCCGGGCGGCCATCAGACGCTGGGTGTCCTCCAGGTGCACGATGGCCGCGCGCCAGTCGCTGTCGGTGTACACGAGGAGCATGCAGTTGCGGTCCTCCGGCGGGACCGCGTCCAGGTCGCCCAGGAGGCGGGCGTAGGTGCGGTTGTAGGCGAGGATGTCGTACCGGCTGTTCTGGATGCAGGCCGGGACGGGCTCCAGTTGGCGCAGCAGCTCGCGCTGGGCCTCGGTGACGCCCGAGCAGCTCGCGGCCGGTGTCGGATCGGTGGCCCCGGCCAGCTGGAAGAGGTGGGCGCGCTCGCTGGCGTCCAGCATCAGCGTGCGGGCCAGGGCGTCCACGACCTGGACGGAGACCTGGATGTTCCGGGCCTGCTCGAGCCAGGTGTACCAGGTGACGCCGACCGCGGAGAGCTGGGCGACCTCCTCCCGGCGCAGGCCCGGGGTGCGGCGCCGGACGCCGCGCTCCAGCCCCACCTGCTCGGGCGCGATCCGTTCGCGCCGGCTGCGCAGGAAGGCAGCCAGCTCGTGCCGCCGAATCTCCGAGCCTCGCATCGCCGGGGCGGCGGTCTCCTGGGCCATGATGCTCATGCGTCCAGGGTGCCGCCCGGCGGAGGGTGTTTCCAGGTGGTTCTTGTACCAGGACAAGAAGACTCTGGTACCAGTCTGAGGGCGGACGCAGGCTCGGAGGCATGACCGAGACCGTCACCACTTCCGCCGTCCGTGCCCGGACGGCTTCGCCCGTGCTGAGTGGGCCGGGGCTGTTCACCGTTCTGCTGGCCGCGGCGCTGCCGCTGGTCGACTTCTTCATCGTCAATGTCGCCCTGCCCGCCATCGGTGCCGATCTCGCCACCGGTGAGTCCGTTCTCGAATTGGTCGTGGCCGGGTACGGGGTCGCGTACGCCGTGCTCCTCGTGCTCGGCGGGCGGCTCGGGGACCTGTTCGGGCGGCGGCGGCTGTTCCTCGGCGGTATGGCCGCCTTCGGACTGACCTCGCTGGCCTGCGGGCTGGCGCCGGGTGCCTGGAGCCTCGTCGCGGCGCGGGTCGCGCAGGGGGCGTCGGCCGCGGCCATGCTGCCGCAGGTGCTCGCCACCATCCAGGCCGCCACGAGCGGCGGCCGCCGGGCCCGGGCCATGAGCCTGTACGGCGCCACGGCCGGACTGGCCATGGTGGCCGGGCAGATTCTGGGCGGGGTGCTGGTCGCCGCCGACCTCGCCGGGACCGGGTGGCGGGCGATCTTCCTCGTCAATGTGCCGGTCGTGCTGGTGGGGCTGGTGCTCGCCGTGCGGTTCGTGCCGGAGACCCGGTCGCAGCACCCGGAGCCGGTCGACGTGCCCGGCACCGTGCTGCTCGCGGTGTCCCTGCTGACGCTGCTCGTCCCGCTGACCGAGGGCCGGGCGGCGGGCTGGCCGCTGTGGACGTGGCTGTCGCTCGCCGCGTTCCCGCTCGCCGCGGCCGCGTTCTACGCGGTGGAGCGGCGGGCGGACCGGCAGGGACGAACCCCGCTGCTGCCGCCGAGCCTGTTCGCGCTGGCGTCCCTGCGGCGCGGGCTGGTGCTGATGCTGCCGTTCTCGATCGGCTTCAGCGGGTTCATGTTCGTCATCGCGCTGGCCCTCCAGCAGGGGGCCGGACTCGGACCGGTGCAGGCGGGGCTCGCGCTCGCGCCGATGGCCGTGGCGTTCCTGTTCGTCTCCCTGGCCGGCCCGCGGCTCATCGCCCGGTACGGCACCCGGGTGGTCACGGCCGGCTCCGTCGTGCAGGGCGTGGGCGTGCTGCTGATCGTCCTCGCCGTCTGGCGCGACTGGCCGCATCTGGGCTTCGTCTCGCTGCTGCCGGGCGCGGCCGTCGCCGGGGCCGGGCAGGCGCTCCAGCTCCCCAACGTGTTCAGGATCGTGCTGTCCGAGGTGCCGGCGGCCCGGGCGGGCGTCGGCAGCGGTGTGATGGTCACCACCCAGCAGTCCGCTCTGGCGCTGGGCGTGGCCACCCTCGGCACCCTCTTCCTCACCCTCGTACCGCATCACGGCATGCGGGACGCGCTGGTCATCACCCTGCTGGTACAGCTGGCCGGGATCGCCCTGACCGGCCTGCTCAGCCTGCGGCTGCCCCGCACGGATGGCTGAGCCCAGGGCACAGCTTGGACAACTCGCCGTGAATGACCCCCTCTTGATGTTGAACCTGCTGCACACTCCTTGCCGTCGAGGTGTGCCGGACGCGGGGAGGCGTCATGCCGCAGGACAACAGCACGAGCAAGGTCAGCCGCTGGGACCAGCACGGCCGAGAGCACGTGGTCCGGGTGCAGCGCACGGGTGTGCAGCGCACGATCAGATGCGACACCTGCGGCTGGCGCAAGGGCGCACAGTTCCTGCCCTGGCTGAAGGCGGAGGAGCACCTGGCCGAGGCCCATCAGGCGACGGTGGACCCGGCGGCCGACCGGCAGCCGTCGCGCTGAGCGGTCCGGCGTCCGCCGGGTGCCGGCGATGAGTTCCGCCGACGGCAGGAGTCGTAGGCAGGACCACGACGGCTGACCGGAGGACCGAGGACCATGACCGCACTGCACGACACCCTGATCCGGTACGTGGACGACGGGACGGTGCCCGGCGCGGTGGCCCTGGTCGCCCGCGGGGACGACGTCGAGGCGGTGGCCGTCGGCCACGCGGATGCCGGCGGCTCGGCCCCGATGGCCCGGGACTCGCTCTTCCGGATCGCCTCGATCACCAAGCCGGTGACCGCGGCGGCGGTGCTGATGCTGGTGGAGGACGGCCGGATCGGCCTCGACGACCCGGTGGACGAGTGGCTGCCGGAGCTGGCGAAGCCGATGGTGGTCCGCACGCCGGGCGGTCCGCTGGACGACCTGGTGCCGGCGGCCCGCCCGATCACGGTCGAGGACCTGCTCAGCTCGCGTGCCGGCTGGGGCTTCCCGTCGGACTTCTCCCTCCCGGCGGTCCAGGCGCTGTTCGAGGTGCAGAAGGACGGCCGCGCCCCGCAGGAGTACCCGGAGCCCGACGTGTGGCTGCGGGCACTGGCGCGGGTGCCGCTGCTGTACCAGCCGGGCGAGGCGTGGCTGTACCAGACCTGCTCGGACCTGCAGGGCGTCCTGGTGGCGCGGGCGTCGGGACGTACGCTCCCGGAGTTCCTGGCGGAGCGCGTCTGCGCACCGCTGGGCATGACGGACACGGCGTTCGAGGTGCCGGCGGAGAAGCAGGACCGGTTCACCACCTCCTACCGGCCCGGCGCCGGCCACGCCCTGGAGGTCGCGGACACCCCGGACGGCGCGTGGAGCCGGATCCCCGCCTTCCCGTCCGGCGGCGGGGGCCTCGTCTCGACGGCCGACGACTACCTGGCCTTCGCCCGTATGCTGCTGGCCGCCGGTGAAGGCAACGGCCGGCGCCTGCTGTCGCCCACCTCGGTGAGCCGGATGACCGGCAACCACCTCAGCGCCCGCCAGCGGGAGATGAGCCGTCTCTTCCTGGAGGGCCAGGGCTGGGGGTACGGGGGCCAGGTCGACGTCACTCCTGCCGAGCCCTGGAACGTGCCCGGCCGCTACGGCTGGGTCGGCGGCACCGGCACCACGGCCCACCTCGTCCCGGCGACCGGCACGGTGACGATCCTGCTCACGCAGGTCGCCATGACCGATCCGGCGCCGACCCCGCTGATGCGGGACTTCTGGCGGGTCACCGTGTAGGCGAGCCGAGCCCCCGTACCAGCAGGTCCACGACCGCCTCGAACTCCTCCTGGATGCCGGGCCGCTGCCACTCCCGGGCGTAGCAGGGGTCGTGGAAGCGGCCGGTGGCCTGGAAGACGGCGCGGGCGGCGGCGGCCGGGTCGGGTGCGGTGAAGGCACCCGAGCCGGTGCCCGCCTCGATGATCCGCGTCAGCTGTGCGGTCAGATCGGCGAGGTGCTCGCCGACCGCCGTGCCGCTCTCGTCGGTCAGCACCGTGTAGGTGGCGAACAGCTCGGGGTCGTCGCCCGCCTTGTGTCGCTTGGCCTCGAACAGGGCCGCCAGCCAGGCCCGCAGCCGCTCCTCGGGGGTGCCGTCCCCGGCGACGATGACGGCGAGTTTCTCCGCCGTCCGGTCCAGCCACCGCTTGGTGACCGCCTCGCGCAGCGCCGCCTTGGTGCGGAAGTGCCGGTAGACGCTGCCGTGGCTGACGCCGAGCGCGCGGGCCACGTCGACCACGGTGGCCTTGGCCGGGCCGTGGCGGCGCAACACCTCCTCGGTCGCTTCGAGGATGCGCTCGGCGGTCAGGGTCTCGGTGGGCGGTGCCATGCCCTAGACCGTACCCGGCGTCATGGTCAGCGCTCGCTGTCGAGGTGGGCCATCGCAGCGGCCGGATAGCGGTCGCCGGCCGCGGCGTCCGCCGGCACGGCCTGCTCGATCGCTGCCAGGTCGGCCGCGTCCAGGGTCACGTCCAGCGCGCCCAGCGACTCGCTCAGCCGCTCGCGGGTGCGCGCGCCGATGAGCGGCACGATGTCCTCGCCGCGGGAGAGCACCCAGGCGATGGCGATCTGCGCGACGCTGACGCCCTTCTCCTCGGCGATCTTGCGGAGCGCGTCGACGAGGTCGAGGTTGCGCTGGAGGTTGTCGCCCTGGAAGCGGGGCGTGTAGGCGCGGAAGTCGTTCGCGGCGAGCTGCCGGTCGCGGGCGAAGTGCCCGGAGATCAGGCCGCGGGAGAGGACTCCGTACGCGGTGACGGAGATGCCCAGCTCGCGGGTGGTCGGCAGGATCGACTCCTCGATGCCGCGCGAGATGAGCGAGTACTCGATCTGCAGGTCCGCGATCGGCGCGACGGCGGCGGCCCGCCGGATGGTCTCGGCGCCGACCTCGCTCAGGCCGACGTGCCGGACGTACCCCTTCTCGATCAGTTCGGCGATCGCGCCGACGGTCTCCTCGACCGGCACGTCCGGGTCGAGGCGGGCGATCCGGTAGACGTCGATGTGGTCGACGCCGAGGCGCTGCAGGGAGTAGGCGGCGAAGTTCTTCACGGCGGCGGGGCGGCCGTCGTAGCCGGTCCAGCCGCCGTCGGGGTCGCGCAGGGCGCCGAACTTCACGCTGACCAGCGCCTGTTCGCGGCGGGCGGAGGGCACGGCGCGCAGGGCCTCGCCGATCAGCATCTCGTTGTGGCCCATGGCGTAGAAGTCGCCGGTGTCCAGCAGGGTCACGCCCGCTTCCAGGGCGGCGTGGATGGTCGCGACGGACTCCGCGCGGTCGGCGTCGCCGTACAGCGCGGACATGCCCATGCAGCCGAGGCCGAGGGCGGAGACCTGGGGGCCGGTGGTTCCGAGGGTTCGGGTTCGCATCGTCATGTCCTTCACCCTGCCACAAACAGCTGACAGATTTCAATATCTGTCATTCCATAGTTGTCAGCCACTCCTTTCGTCACCGGTTGGTCCAGACCTATTGACGAGAGGTCTGGACCACATGCACTGTCATGGCAACCGCACTGTCATGCCTACGACACCTCACCGCACCCCCACCGGGAGGCTCCGCATGCTCCGCCGCACGCTCAGGCTGCTCACCGCCGCGCTCACCACGGCCGTCCTCGCCCCGCTCGCCCTCGCCGCCGCCCCCACCGCCTCGGCCGCCGACACCTGCGCCGTGAAGTCACGGCCGGCCGGCAAGGTGCTCCAGGGCTACTGGGAGAACTGGGACGGCTCGGCCAACGGCGTCCACCCGCCCTTCGGCTGGACCCCCATCACCGACTCCCGCATCGCCGCGCACGGCTACAACGTGATCAACGCGGCCTTCCCGGTCATCCGCTCGGACGGCACGGCGCTGTGGGAGGACGGCATGGACAGCGGCGTGAAGGTGGCCACGCCCGCCGAGATGTGCGCGGCCAAGGCGTCCGGCCAGACGATCCTGCTGTCCATCGGCGGCGCGGCGGCCGGCATCGACCTCTCCTCCAGCACGGTCGCCGACCGCTTCGTGGCGACCATCGTCCCGATCCTGAAGAAGTACAACTTCGACGGCATCGACATCGACATCGAGACGGGCCTGGTCGGCAGCGGCACCATCGGCCAACTCTCCGCGTCCCAGGCCAACCTGATCCGCATCATCGACGGCATCCTCGCCCGGATGCCGTCCAACTTCGGCCTCACGATGGCCCCGGAGACCGCGTACGTCACCGGCGGCAGCATCACCTACGGCTCGATCTGGGGCGCGTACCTGCCGATCATCAAGAAGTACGCGGACAACGGCCGGCTGTGGTGGCTGAACATGCAGTACTACAACGGCAGCATGTACGGATGTTCCGGCGACTCCTACGCGGCGGGCACCGTCGCCGGCTTCACCGCCCAAACCGACTGCCTGAACAAGGGCCTGGTGGTGCAGGGCACGACCGTCAAGGTCCCCTACGACAAGCAGGTACCCGGGCTGCCGGCCCAGTCGGGCGCGGGCGGCGGCTACATGTCCCCGTCCCTGGTCTCCCAGGCCTGGAAGCACTACGGCAGCTCGCTCAAGGGCCTGATGACCTGGTCGATCAACTGGGACGGCTCGAAGAACTGGAGCTTCGGCGACAACGTCAAGGCACTGCAGGGCCGTTGAACCGTCGCCCCCCGAGCGGGATCCCCGGGCTGTGACCGGCAGCCCGGGGAGAGGCCGCTCCGTTGGACACGGTTCGGCGGGGCTCGGAGAATGGGAAGGGCCGGCGAGCAGTCTCACAGGCGGCGCCTGCCGTCGGCCCTGCGGTGCACTCGCGCCGCCGGAGGAGGCCGCCATGAGCATCCGTATCGCCACCTTCAACATGGAGAACGTCTTCCGCCGGCCCACGGCCTTCCGCCTCTCGAACCCGGCCGAGCGCGAGAAAGTCCTCGCCGACTTCGCCAGGTTGGTCACTCTCCTCGACCTGCCGGTGTATCGGGACGCGGACAAGGCGGAGATCGCCGGGCTCATCCAGAAGTACCGGGCATACGCCATCGACCCGAAGAACCCGCCGCCGATCTTCGTGAACCAGTCCCGCCCGGGCGCAGGTTCCGGGCTGTTCCGGACGCACGGCTCGGGGAAGGACATCACCGTCGAGGTCACCGCCAAGGGCCGTGCCGGGTGGTCCGGTTGGGCCGAACTGGGGCAGGACGACCTGGATCTGGACGTGGTGCGCAACACCGGCCGGGTGGTCTCGGAGGTCGACGCCGACATCCTGCTCACCGTGGAGGTCGAGGACCGGCTCACCCTGGAGCGCTTCAACACGCAGATCCTGGCCGGGGCGCTCGGCAGGCGGCCGTACCCCTACAACCTGCTGATCGACGGCAACGACCCCCGGGGCATCGACATCGGGGTCCTCAGCCGGCACCCGATCGCCTCCGTCCGGACCCACATCTTCGACACCGATCCGGAACACCCCGAGGACCGAGTCTTCAGCCGCGACTGCCCCGAGTTCGAGATCCAGCTCGACGGATCACCCCTCGTGATCCTCGGCAACCACCTCAAGAGCAAGTTCCAGGACAATCCGGAGCTGCGGCTGGCCCAGGCGAGGCGGGTCGCGGAGATCTACCAGGCGGCGCTGGAGCGCACCCCGCACGTCATGGTCGCCGGAGACCTCAACGACGACCCGAACAGCGCGCCGGCCGTGGAGCTGGGGGAAACCGGTCTGCGGGACGTGATGAGCCACCACTCCTATCGCGGAGTGCCCGGCACCCACGGTGACTGCAGCAGGGAGGACGACAAGATCGACTACCTGCTGCTCCCGCCGGCGCTGTGGCCGGAGGTGCAGCACGTCGGTCTGGAGACCCGCGGAATCTTCGCGAAGGGCATCAAGTCCTTCGACACCGTGACGTCGAAGGGCAACGCGGCTTCCGACCACGCGGCGCTGTACGTGGACCTGGACCTGTAGACGACCTGGACCGGTGAACCAGAACGCCCACCCTCCAGCCGACCGAGTCGGGTGGTGGGTGGGCGAACGACGGGGCCCGGGGGTGGAGCCCCCGGGCGGCGGCCGCAGCAGACCTCAGCAGCCCAGCAGACGGCTGGCCAGGTACCCCTCGATCTGGTCGAGAGACACCCGCTCCTGCTTCATCGAGTCCCGCTCGCGCACGGTCACCGCGTTGTCCTCGAGCGTGTCGAAGTCGACGGTCACGCAGTACGGCGTACCGATCTCGTCCTGACGGCGGTAGCGGCGGCCGATGGCACCGGCGTCGTCGAACTCGATGTTCCAGTTCTGCCGCAGCGCCTGGGCGAGACCCTTGGCCTTGGGCGACAGCTCCGGGTTCCGCGACAGGGGCAGCACCGCGACCTTCACGGGAGCCAGACGCGGGTCGAGGCGCAGGACCGTCCGCTTCTCCATCTTGCCCTTGGCGTTCGGCGCCTCGTCCTCGACGTAGGCGTCGAGGAGGAAGGCCAGCATGGTGCGGCCGACACCGGCCGCGGGCTCGATGACGTACGGCGTCCAGCGCTCGCCGGCCTCCTGGTCGAAGTAGGAGAGGTCCTGGCCGGAGGCCTTGGAGTGGGCGCCGAGGTCGTAGTCGGTCCGGTTGGCGACACCCTCCAGCTCGCCCCACTCGCTGCCGCCGAACTGGAAGCGGTACTCGATGTCGGCAGTGCGCTTGGAGTAGTGGGAGAGCTTCTCCTTCGGGTGCTCGAACCAGCGCATGTTCTCTTCACGCAGGCCCAGGCCGGTGTACCAGTTCCAGCGCTGCTCCATCCAGTACTCCTGCCACTTCTCGTCCTCGCCCGGCTTGACGAAGAACTCCATCTCCATCTGCTCGAACTCGCGGGTGCGGAAGATGAAGTTGCCGGGCGTGATCTCGTTGCGGAAGGACTTGCCCATCTGCGCGATGCCGAACGGCGGCTTGCGGCGCGAGGTGGTCTGCACCTGGGCGAAGTTCGTGAAGATGCCCTGGGCGGTCTCGGGGCGCAGGTAGGCGACGGAGCCGGAGTCCTGGGTCGGGCCGAGGTGGGTGGAGAGCAGACCCGAGAACTGCTTGGGCTCGGTGAACTGGCCCTTGTTACCGCAGTTCGGGCAGTTGATGTCGGCCAGGCCGTTCTCCGGGGCGCGGCCCTTCTTCTCCTCGTACGCCTCTTCCAGGTGGTCGGCGCGGAACCGCTTGTGACACGAGGTGCACTCGGTCAGCGGGTCCGTGAAGGTGGCGACGTGGCCGGAGGCGACCCAGACCTCGGAGGCCAGGATGACGGACGAGTCGATACCGACGACGTCCTCGCGCGACGTCACCATGTAGCGCCACCACTGACGCTTGATGTTCTCCTTGAGCTCGACACCCAGCGGTCCGTAGTCCCAGGCGGCACGCTGTCCGCCGTAGATCTCACTGCACGGGAAAACGAAGCCACGGCGCTTGCTCAGGCTGACGATGGTGTCGATCTTGTCGGCGGCCACGGTGCTCTCTTCATTAACGACGACGGGCGTTGAAGCGAGATGCTTCCAGCGAATGATTCAGGTTACCGGCGCAGGCTCCCCCTCGGCCAAATCGGCCCCCCTGTTCCACGGCCCCCACCAGCCTTGTTGACAACGGTTTCCATGTTTGTTGAAAATGACTGTCATGAACGTACGACGACGCCTCATATCGGGGTCCGCGGTCGCGGTCGCCACCGCGCTGGGCCTCGGAGCCCTCTCCGCCTGCTCCACCGACAGCGCGGCCGCGGCGAACACCGGGAAGTTCGACGTCGTCGCGTCGTTCTATCCGATGACGTTCCTCGCCGAGCAGATCGGCGGCAGCCACGTCCACGTCACCAGTCTGACCACCCCCGGCCAGGAACCGCACGACCTGGAGATCAGCCCGCAGCAGATCGCGCGGCTGGAGGAGTCCGACGCGGTCCTGTACCTGAAGAACCTCCAGCCCTCCGTCGACAACGCGGTGGCCCAGTCCCCGGTGAAGACGAAGATCGACGCGGCCTCCCTGACCACGCTGGAGGAGCACGGCAACGAGGTCGGCGGCCACGCGGCCGCGCACGACACGCACGAGGGCGAGGAGTCCGGCGGCAAGGACCCGCACATCTGGCTCGACCCGGTGCGTTACGCCCAGGTCGCCGAGGGCGTCGGCAAGGCCTTCGAGAAGGCCGACCCCGACCACGCGGCCGACTACAGGAAGAACACCGCGGCCCTGGTGAAGCGGCTGGACGACCTGAACACGCAGTTCAGGAGCGGACTCGCGAACACGAGGACCAAGGTCTTCATCACCACGCACGCCGCCTTCGGCTACCTCGCCGAGCGCTACGGCCTCACCGAGGAGGCCATCAACGGCCTCGACCCCGAGTCCGAGCCCAGCGCCGTCCGCGTGAAGGACCTGGAGAAGCTGGCCGAGGCCGACGGCGTCACCACCGTCTTCTACGAGACGCTCGTCAGCGACAAGACCGCGAAGACCGTCGCGAACGACGCGGGCCTGAAGACGGATGTCCTCGACCCGATCGAGGGCATCACCAAGAAGTCCCGCGGCACCGACTACTTCGCGGTCCAGGAAGCCAACCTCAAGGCGCTCCAGCAGGCCCTGGGCGCCAAGTGACCGGCAGGGAGGACGACAGCATGGGCCACCCCGTCATAGCGATGCGCGCAGTGACCGCGGAACTCGGCTCGCGCCCCGTGCTGCGCGGCATCGACCTCTCCGTGCACAGCGGCGAGGTCGTCGCGCTGCTCGGCGCGAACGGCTCCGGCAAGTCGACGGCGGTGCGCAGCATCATCGGCCAGGTGCCGGTGAGCGGCGGCACGATCGAGCTGTTCGGCACCCCGCGCCGCGGCTTCCGCGACTGGGCCCGCGTCGGGTACGTACCGCAGCGCACCACGGCCGCGGGCGGCGTCCCCGCCACGGTGACCGAGATCGTCTCCTCGGGCCGCCTGTCGCGCACCCGCTTCGGCGTCTTCCGCAGGGCGGACCGCGAGGCCGTGCACCGGGCCCTGGAGCTGGTCGGCATGGCGGACCGCGCCAAGGACTCGGTGACCGCGCTCTCCGGCGGCCAGCACCAGCGGGTGCTGATCGCCCGCGCCCTGGTCTCCGAACCCGAGCTGCTGATCATGGACGAGCCGATGGCGGGCGTCGACCTGGCCAGCCAGGAGGTGCTCGCGCACACCCTCCGGGAGCAGGTCGCGGCCGGTACGACGGTCCTGCTCGTGCTGCACGAACTGGGCCCGCTGGAGCCCCTGATCGACCGGGCGGTCGTCCTGCGCGACGGCTGCGTGCTGCACGACGGCCCGCCACCGAAGGCCCTCGGCCAGCACGCGCTGCCCGGCCACGACCACGTACACCCGCACGCACCCGCGGGCGCCGAACCGATCCGCACGGGACTGCTGAGCTGATGGACTTCCTGAACTACGCCTTCATGCAGCGGGCGCTCGTCGCGGCCGTCCTGGTCGGCATCACCGCGCCCGCGATCGGCATCTACCTCGTCCAGCGCCGCCAGCCCCTGATGGGCGACGGCATCGGGCACGTGGCGATGACCGGCGTCGGCCTCGGCTTCCTGCTGAATGCCTCGCCGGTGTGGATGGCCACGGCCGTCTCCGTGCTCGGCTCGGTCCTGATGGAACTGATCCGCTGGTACGGCAGGACGCGTGGCGACATCGCCCTCGCGATGCTCTTCTACGGCGGCATGGCCGGCGGCGTCATGTTCGTGAACATCGCGCCGGGCGGCTCCAACGCCAACCTGATGTCATACCTGTTCGGCTCGCTGTCGACGGTCGCCCCCTCGGACGTGACCGCGATCATGATCCTCGCCGCGTTCGTCATGCTCGTGACCCTCGGGCTGCGCCGCCAGCTGTTCGCGGTCAGCCAGGACGAGGAGTTCGCGCGGGTCACCGGGCTGCCCGTGCGTGCCCTGAACCTGCTCACCGCCGTCACAGCGGCGGTCACGGTGACCGTCGCCATGCGCGTGGTCGGTCTGATCCTGGTCTCCGCGCTCATGGTCGTACCGGTCGCCGCCGCGCAGCAGCTCACCCGCAGCTTCGCCGCGACCTTCGCGATCGCCGTCGCCCTCGGTGTCACCGTGTCGATCAGCGGCACGATCACCTCGTTCTACCAGGACGTCCCGCCGGGTGCGACGATCGTCCTGCTGACCATCGGCGCGTTCGTCGTCCTCACCGCCCTGGCCACCCCGCTGGCCCGCCGACGCGCCCGCGCGGCCGCCGCGGCACAACCCGCGGCCGATCCCGCGGAATGCTCGATTCCGGCCGCCCGGGAGGCCGCGGGCGAGGTCGGCGTCTGACCGCGCCCAGCCCGGGCTGGCACAATGGCCCGGGCAGAGGCAAGAGGTGAGGAGGCAACCGGTGACGACCGCTGGACCGCCCGTGAAGGGCCGCTCCACCCGGCAGCGTGCAGCCGTGGCGGCGGCCCTCGACGAGGTCGACGAGTTCCGCAGCGCGCAGGACCTGCACGACATGCTCAAGCACAAGGGCGACTCGGTCGGCCTGACCACGGTCTACCGCACCCTCCAGTCCCTCGCCGACGCCGGCGAGGTCGACGTCCTGCGCACCTCCGACGGCGAGTCCGTCTACCGCCGCTGCTCCACCGGCGAACACCACCACCACCTCGTCTGCCGCTCCTGCGGCAAGGCGGTCGAGGTCGAGGGTCCGGCGGTGGAGAAGTGGGCGGAGGCGATCGCCGTCGAGCACGGGTACGTCAACGTGGCGCACACCGTGGAGATCTTCGGAACGTGTGCGGAGTGCGCCGCGAAGCGTTGATCAGGCGCGGCCGAAGCAGCGCTCCAGTTCGTCGAGGTCGTAGAACTTGCTGCCCCGGGTGATCGGACGGCAGCCCGTTCTGAAGGCCGTCTCCTTCTCGTTGTAGAGCATGCGCACCAGGTAGCGGTCGCCCTTCTGGAAGACGTCCCACTGGATGTTCGCGCCCAGGGGCGCCACCGAGGCCCCCCGCCAGGGGTTGTCGGCGTAGGTGTACGGCCGGTCCGGCGTCGTCGGCTCCGTGCTGCCGGGCAGGCCCATCAGCGCGGCCAGCGGGATGATCTCCTCGGCGTGGGTGAAGCGCAGTTCGGCGCCGAGGCCGCCGGTGCCGTCCCGCTCGGCCTCGGCCCGCTCGAAGAAGTCGTCGAGCAGGACGCCGGCCATCTTGTAGGTGATGTCGCTGTCGGCGAAGCCGGGTCCCTTCTCGTAGAAGTCCTCGACGTCGCTCAGGTACCCGAACCAGGCGGCGTCGGAGCGCGAGACGTATCGCTCCATGCCCCAGCCCGCCCCGTCGGGGCTCTCCTCGCTCATGGCGGGGGCGATGGCGTACAGGTTGTAGACGGCCTGCGCGGCCGGGACCTGGTCGGCGATCTGCTCGACGAAGGCGTCCTTGAAGAGCCCCCGCAGCACGCTGCGCGCGGCCCGGTGTGTCCGCGGCTGGTCCGTGATCGACTTCAGCGTGCCGGCGAGACGCTGGTCGTTGGCTATGTAGTCGCGGTACGCCGCGCCGCCCGCCGCCTTGTGGAAGTACAGCAGGTCCTTGTCGATACGGGCGGGCCCGATCAGCGGCTTCAGCGCCGGGTCGGCGTCGGCGAGGGCGTCCGTGAACGCGGTGCCGCTGTCGACGGCCCGGCCCTGACCTGAGCTGACCACGTCGATCTTCTCGCCGTCCGCGGCGATCTTCCCGAACAGGGACGGCAGCCGCTGCTCCATGCGCACGGCCGCGTCCTTCAGCTCCTGCTTGCCGCGCCCGCTGAGGTTGCCGTAGCCGACCTGCGCCATGGCGGCCTGCAGGGCGCGGACCTTAGGCCCGAACTCCTTGCCCTTGCGGGTCAGCTGCCCCTCGGCCTCGGCCTTGTCCCACAGCGCGAGGATCAGGTCGCCGTCCTCGCTGTCGGTCGCCGCACGGGAGCCGTGCCGGGAGACGTTCTCGGTGAAGACGGGGGTGAAGCCGGCCGGCGGCTGCTGGTAGCCGTGCGGGTTCTGCTGGGGCGCGTACGGCGCCTTCGTGCCGTAGCTCTCGCGGTGCGCGGGCCCGTCGGCCGCGTGCGCGGGCAGCGCGGTGAGCAGCAGGGCGCCGAGGGCGAGGACGGGAGTGAGACGTCTCATGAGTCCCGCATCCTCGGCGGCCCGCATGAACCCCCCGTGACTACGAGGTGGACTCACCCTTCATGGCGGCCTCCATGGCCAGCAGGTCCTCGTTCGGGACGGCCCCGCCGAAGCGCCGGTCGCGGGAGGCGAACTCGATGCAGGCCCGCCACAGGTCGCGCCGGTCGAAATCGGGCCACAGCACGTCCTGGAAGACCATTTCGGCGTACGCGCTCTGCCAGAGCAGGTAGTTGGAGGTGCGCTGCTCGCCGCTGGGGCGCAGGAACAGGTCGACGTCCGGCATGTCCGGGTAGTACAGGTATTTCGCGAGGGTCTTCTCGTTGACCTTCGACGGGTCGAGGCGGCCCGCCTTCACGTCCTCGGCCAGCGCCTGGGCGGCGTCGGCGATCTCGGCGCGGCCGCCGTAGTTCATGCAGAAGTACAGGGTGAGCTTGTCGTTGTCCTTGGTCTGCTCCTGGGAGATCTCCAGCTCCTTGGCGACCGACTTCCACAGCTTGGGCATCCGGCCCACCCAGCGCACCCGGATGCCGAGTTCGTCGAGCTGGTCACGGGTCTTGCGGATGAAGTCGCGGTTGAAGTTCATCAGGAAGCGGACCTCGTCGGGCGAGCGCTTCCAGTTCTCGGTGGAGAAGGCGTACAGGGAGATGTTGCGGACGCCGATCTCGATCGATCCCTGGAGCACGTCGAGCACCCGCTCGGCGCCGACCTTGTGCCCCTCCGTGCGCGGCAGGCCACGGTCCTTGGCCCAGCGGCCGTTGCCGTCCATGACGATCGCCACGTGGTTCGGTACCAGCTCACCCGGGAGCTTCGGTGCACGGGCGCCGGACGGGTGCGGCTCCGGCGACTTGTACTCGCGGCGCTGGCGCCCCAGGATCCCGCGTACAACCATGTGCTTCTCGTCTCCCTATGACGACTTCTACGGCTTCTACGACTTCTCGACGTAGCGGAGGGAGCGCAGCCCGCGCTCCAGGTGCCAGTGCAGGTAGGCGGACACCAGCCCGCTGCCCTCCCGGACGTGGCGCGCCTCGCACGCGTCCGCCGTCTCCCAGTCTCCCGTAAGCAGAGCACCGAGGAGTACCAGGGTCTGCGGGGAGGGTACGACGCTGCCCGGCACCCGGCAGTCGACGCAGACGCTGCCGCCGGAGGCGACCGAGAAGAACCGGTTCGGCCCGGGCATGCCGCATTTCGCGCAGTCGCCGAAGCTGGGGGCGTAGCCGTTGATGGCGAGGGAGCGCAGCAGGAAGGCGTCGAGGACGAGGTGGGGGGCGTGCTCGCCCCGGGCGAGCGTCCGCAGCGCCCCGACGAGCAGCAGATACTGCTGCACCGCGGGCTCGCCCTCATGATCCGTGAACCGCTCGGCGGTCTCCAGCATGGCCGTACCGGCGGTGTAGCGCGCGTAGTCGGTCACGATGCCGCCACCGTACGCGGCGATGGTCTCGCTCTGCGTGCACAGCGGCAGCCCGCGCCCGACCAGCTCACTGCCCCGCGCGAAGAACTGCACGTCGACGTGGGAGAACGGCTCCAGCCGGGCCCCGAACTTCGACTTGGTCCGCCGCACCCCCCGGGCCACGGCACGCACCCGGCCGTGCCCGCGTGTGAGCAGCGTGATGATGCGGTCCGCTTCCCCGAGTTTCTGGGTCCGCAGGACGACGCCGTCGTCCCGGAAGAGACTCACAGCCGGCCCCCGCTTCCCGCCGGCCGGGGGTCCGAGGGCCGTCCCCCGGGGCAGCACGGCACGATCCGGTCCGCTTCACCCGGCTTCTGGGTGCGCGGCTCGATGCCGTCGTCGCGGAGCAGACTCATGGCTCCATTCTGCCCGCCCGTCCCGCGTCCGAGGGCCGCGGGCGGCTCTTCAAGGCACCTCGCCCCTGCTGCGCGCGTTGGCGTGGGCCGTCGCCGCGCTCAGCCGCTCGGCCTGGGTGGCCCGGCGGACGGCCTCCGGTCTCGCGTCCCACTCCCGTCCGCCGCCGTACGGGCGCAACTGCACGTACGGCCCTTCGTGCCCCATGACGATGCCGAGGCGTCCGGTACGGGTGTCGACGGCACAGGAGCCGACCGGGAGTTTCATCGCGTCCACCTCCCGTGGCTCCCCTGCCACCGGCAAATTCACGCTTCGCATGCCACTGGTGGCCCAGCGTGCCTACACTCAGCCGGAGTCTGTCCTCTCGACGTGCGGTGCCGCCCGTCGGTGAGTGATGCCGCGCAGCCGTGCCCAACTGCGTCAACTCGCGCCCCGCTCCGGCCATTTCACCCCGCCATTGGTCCGACCTGTGGCGGCTAGGCCATTCGTGTGCGATCTCTTGACCGCCCCCACGGGCCCTCCTATGGTCACGCTGACCGAATCGGACGTAGGACGTCGTACCTCCCCCTTTCCTCGCATCCCCTCCCCCCGACCTCGCTGGAGGAACCGTGCGCGACGACGTGACCCACGACGTGCCGGCACCGCGCCGCCGGTCGTTCCTGAAGTACACGGGGGCGCTGGGCGCGGCCGCCGCCCTTCCGCCGGCGCTGGCGGCCTGTTCCGCCGGTCCGGAGTCCACGAACGACACCGGGAGCGGGGGCAGCGGCAAGGACCGCACGCTGACCGCGGTGATCGGGTACGGCAACGACGGCAGCTGGGATCCGACCCAGACCGCGTCCGCGTTCGCCATGGCCGCCAACAACCACGTCTACGAGGGCCTGCTCGACACCGACCCGATCACGCGCAAGCCGTACCCGGCGCTCGCCACCGAGGTGCCGAAGGACGCGAACGCCACGACCTGGCGGTTCACCCTGCGGTCCGGCGCGACCTTCCACGACGGAAAGCCGGTCACCGCCGACGACGTCGTCTTCGTCTTCGACCGGATCCTCGACCCGCAGACCCAGACCCTCGCCAAGGGCTTCTTCGTGAGCTGGCTGCAGGAGGCGCGGAAGGTCGACGCGCGGACCGTCGAGCTGGTCCTGAAGTTCCCCTTCCCGGACGGGCTCGCCCGGCTCACGCTGGCCAAGGTCATGCCGAAGCACGTGTTCTCCCGGCCCGGCGCCTGGGACGACGCGATCAAGGGGCTCGCGGTGGGCTCGGGGCCGTACCGGCAGACGGCGCACCACCCGAAGTCGAACACCACCTTCGAGGCGTTCGCCGCCTACAACGGCCCGCGTAAGCCGGCGTTCAAGCGGATGAACTGGCTGACGATCGTGGACGCGGCTCCGCGCGTGGCGAAGATCTCCGGGTCCGGCGCGGGCGCGCAGATCGCCGACAACATCCCCTACGCCAACATCGCGCGGCTGGAGCAGGGCGGGCTGACGGTCGCGGGCGGCGCCGGGATGAACAACCTGTTCCTGATGTTCAACACCAAGCACAAGCCCTTCGACGACGTGCGGGTACGGCAGGCTCTGCACTACGCGATCGACACCGAGAAGATGGTGCAGGTCGCGCTGAAGGGGCACGGGAAGCCGGCGTCCTCGTTCCTGAACGAGGGAAATCCCAGCTACCGGCGGGCCAAGTCCGTCTACGACCACGACCCGGAGAAGGCGAAGGCGCTGCTGAAGGCCGCCGGGGTCACGGGGCTGAAGATCGAGATCCTCTCGGTGAACGTCAGCTGGATCGTGGACTGTCTGCCGACCATCAAGTCCTCCTGGGACGCGATCGGCGTGGAGACGACCCTGGCACCGCAGGAGACCACGGCCGTGTTCACCAAGATGGACCAGAAGCAGGACTACCAGGTGGTGGCGGCGGCCTCCAATCCGAACCAGTTCGGTCTCGACGCCGACCTGATCATGCACTACAACTACGGCCCCCAGAACCTGTGGATGCAGTACACCCGGTGGGTGGACCACCCCGTCGCCAGGCAGCTGTTCAAGGACATGGACCGGGCGACCCGGGAGCCGGACCCGGCGAAGAAGAAGGCGATGGTCCAGGACTACGTCGACGTCGTCGCCGAGCAGGCCGTGCTCTACCCGGTCGTCCACAACGAGCTGATGACCGCCTGGGACCCGCGCCGGCTCACCGGGATAAGGCCGCAGCCCTACCCGGGGATCAACCTCCTGCAAGCCCAGTGGACCTGACGGCATGACGGCCGTCGTACGGATCCTGCTGCGCCGCATCGCCCTGCTCGTGCCGCTGCTGCTCGGGATCGTGCTGTTCGTGTTCCTGGTGATGCGGTTCTCGGACGTCGACCCGGCGTCCGCGTTCTTCCAGGGCGCGAACCCCACCCCGCAGCAGCTGCACGACTTCCGGCAGAGCAACGGCCTGCTGGATCCGCTCCCGGTGCGCTACGTCCACTTCGTCGGCGACCTCCTCCACGGCGACCTCGGCACCAGCGTCCTGACCCGGGCCCCGGTCGTCGACCAGGTCACCACCGCGCTGCCGCTCACCCTCCAGCTGACCTTTCTCGGCCTCGGCGTCGCGGTGGTGCTGGCGCTGGCCGGGGGCGTCACGGCGGCCGTCTACCGGGACCGGCTGCCGGACCAGGTCATCCGGGTCGTCTCCCTCGTCGGGGTGGCCGCACCCGGGTTCTGGCTGGCCCTGCTGATGATCCAGTACCTGGCGGTGGACCGGGGCTGGTTCCCGACCGGCGGCTACATCAACCCGGCCGACTCCTTCACCGGCTGGCTGAAGACGATGGCCCTGCCCGCGTTCGCGCTGTCGCTGCCGGTGGCCGCCCAGCTGACCCGGATCGTGCGGACGTCGGTGGTGGAGGAGCTGGACAAGGACTACGTGCGCACCGCGATCGGCAGCGGGCTGCCGCCCCGGGTGGTCGTCGGCCGGAACGTGCTGCGCAACGCGCTGGTCAACCCGCTGACCGTGCTCGGCCTGCGCGTCGGCTATCTGCTCGGCGGTGCCGTAGTCATCGAGACGATCTTCTCGCTGCCCGGCATGGGCAAGCTGATGATCGACGCCGTGCAGAACGGCGACCCGGCCGTCGTCCAGGGGGTCGTGCTCACCACGGCGACCGGGTTCGTCGTCGTCAACCTCGTCATCGACATCCTCTACCTGCTCGTCAACCCACGTCTGAGGGCGGCCTGATGGTCTCGCGCGCGGATCTCACCGAGCGGCTCTCCCGGCCCGGCGTCCGGCTCCGCGGCTGGCGCCGGCTGCCGCTGCTGTCGAAGGCCGCCGTCTGCTTCCTGGCCCTGGTCGTCCTGGTCGCCGTACTCGCCCCGGTGCTCGCCCCGCACGACCCGCTGGACCAGCAGGACCCGGTCGACGGCACCGGACACCCCTCCGCCGCGCACTGGATGGGCCAGGACAGCCTCGGCCGGGACATCCTGAGCCGGCTGATGTACGGCGCCCGCTGGTCGTTGGCGATCGGGCTGGGCGCGACCGCGCTGGCGCTGGTCGTGGGTGCGGTCATCGGGGCGCTGGCGGCCACCTCCCGCAAGGGCGTCGACGAGACGCTGATGCGCTGCCTGGACGTGGTGATGGCGTTCCCGGGCATCGCGCTGGCGGCCGTCCTGGTCGCCGTCTTCGGCGGCGGCATCGGCGTCCTGATCTGCGCGATCGCGTTCCTGTTCACGCCACCGGTCGCACGGGTGGTGCGCGCGAACGTCCTCGACCAGTACGGCGAGGACTATGTGACGGCGGAACGCGTGATCGGCGCCCGCACCCCGCACATCGTGCTGCGGCACGTGGCCGTCAACTGCGCCGCCCCGGTGCTGGTGTTCTGCACGGTCCAGGTCGCCGAGGCCATCGTCTTCGAGGCGTCGCTGTCCTTCATCGGCGCGGGCGTGCGGCCCCCGGACCCGTCCTGGGGCAGCGTCATCGCCGACGGCAAGAACATGGTGCTGACCGGCGGCTGGTGGGCGACCGTCTTCCCCGGCCTGCTGATCCTGCTCACCGTGCTGTGCCTGAACATCCTCTCCGAGGGCGTCTCGGACGCCTGGGCGGCCCCGGCGCCCCGGGAGGTGGCGGCTCCCGAGGACCACCTGGAGACACCGGAACCCGGCACGGGCGAGGTGCTCCCGCTCCCCGGCCTGGCCGACGCCGCCCGGCGCCTGCGCGCACGAGCCCGCCCTCGCCCCGCCCCCGGCGGTCAGCCGGTCCTCGCCGTGGAGAATCTCGCCATCGGCTTCCCGGGCCGGCACCGGGGCGTGGACATCGTGGCCGGGGTCAGCTTCGAGGTGCATCCCGGCGAGGTGCTGGGGCTGGTGGGCGAGTCGGGCTGCGGCAAGTCGCTGACCGTGCTCACCGTCATGGGCCTGCAGCCCAAGGAGGCCCGGGTACGCGGCCAGGTGCGTTTCCGGCAGCGGGACCTGCTCGCCGAACCGATGCGGGTACGACGGAGGCTGCTCGGCCACGAGATGGCGATGGTCTACCAGGACGCGCTGTCCTCACTGAACCCGGCGATGACCATCCGCGCCCAGCTCAAGCAGCTCGTGCGCCGCGGCGGCCGCCGCGCCCCGCACGAACTCCTCTCGCTGGTCGGTCTCGACCCCGAGCGCACCCTGCGCAGCTACCCGCACGAACTCTCCGGCGGCCAGCGCCAGCGCGTCCTGATCGCCATGGCCCTCTCCCGCGACCCCGCCCTGATCGTGGCCGACGAGCCGACCACCGCCCTGGACGTCACCGTGCAGGCCCAGGTCATGGAGCTGCTGCTGCGGCTGCGCGAGGAGCTGGGCTTCGCGCTGATCCTGGTCTCGCACGACCTGGCGCTGGTCACCGACGTCACCGACCGGGTGGTGGTGATGTACGGCGGGCAGATCGTGGAGACCGGCGTGACCGCCGACCTGGTGGAGGCCCCTGCCCACCACTACACGCGCGGGCTGCTCGGCAGCGTGCTCTCACTGGAGTCGGCCGAGGAGCGGATGACACAGATCAAGGGCGTCGTCCCCTCCCCCGCCGACTTCCCGGCGGGCTGCCGCTTCGCCGACCGCTGCCCGCTGGCCACCGAGGTCTGCCACACCACCGCGCCCGTCCTCGCGGGCACGCCCACGCACACGACCGCCTGCCACCACCCGGCGGTGGCTCTCACGTCGGCGGAGAGCGAGGAGGCCCTGCAGTGACCGCTGTCGTGGAAGTCCGAGGCGCCCATGTCGTCCACAAGGCCCGCAGCGGCGGCCTGTTCGCCCGCGACCGGGTGTACGCCCTGACCGACGCCGACTTCACCGTGGCGTCGGGCGAGACCGTCGGCGTGGTCGGCGAGTCGGGCTGCGGCAAGTCGACACTCGCCAAGGTGCTGGTGGGCATCCAGCGGCCGACCTCCGGGACGGTGTCGTACCGGGGCCGCGACCTGTGGTCGATGCCGCCCGCCGAACGCCGGGCCACGGTCGGCGCGGGCACCGGCATGATCTTCCAGGACCCGTCGACGGCCCTGAACCGACGGCTGACGGTGCGCCGTGTCCTGCGCGACCCGCTGGACGTCCACGGGCGCGGGACGCGGGCCGAACGGGAGGACCGGGTACGGGAGTTGATGGCCCTGGTGGGTCTCCCCAGGGCCCTGGCCGACGCACTGCCCGGGCAACTCTCCGGCGGCCAACGCCAGCGCGTGGCCATCGCCCGCGCCCTCGCCCTGGACCCCGGCCTGGTGGTGGCGGACGAACCGACGAGCGCCCTGGACGTCTCGGTCCGGGCCCAGATCCTCAACCTCCTCCTGGACCTGAAGGAACGCCTGGGCCTCGCCCTGGTGTTCGTCTCCCACGACATCCAGACGGTACGGCGGATGAGCGACCGGGTGATCACCATGTACCTGGGCCGGATCGTGGAGGAGACCCCGGCCGCCCGGGTCACCGACCAGGCCCGGCACCCGTACACCCGCGCCCTGTTCTCCGCGACCCCCGGCCTGCTGGACCCCATCGACCCGATCCCGCTGACCGGCCCGGTGCCCTCGGCGACCCGCCCGCCGAGCGGCTGCCCGTTCCGCACCCGCTGCTGGAAGGCCGACGAGGTGTGCGCCGGGGTGATGCCAGACTTCTCGGCCGCGTCACAACCCGCACATCGCTACCGCTGCCACCATCCTGTGGAGGAGGACCAGTCGACCCGCGACCTGGCAACCCAGAGCCTGCCCAGGAGCATTGAATGACTCTTTCCGCCCCGCTGACCGGTGTCGTACCGCCCGTCTGCACGCCCCTGACACCGGAACGCGAGGTGGACGTCCCCTCGCTGCTCCGCCTGGTCGACCACCTGGTCGAGGCCGGAGTGCACGGACTCTTCCTGCTCGGCTCGACCTCCGAGGCGGCCTTCCTGACGGACCGGCAGCGCCGACTGGTGGTGGAGACGGTCGTGGGCCATGTCGGCGCACAGCTGCCCGTCCTGGCCGGGGCCATCGACATGACCACCCCACGCGTCCTGGACCATGTCCGGGCCGTGACTGCGGCGGGCGCGCAGGCCGTCGTCGTGACCGCCCCTTTCTACGCCCGCACCCACCCCTCCGAGATCGTGCACCACTACCGCCGGATCGCGGCCGCGAGCCCGGTCCCCGTGATCGCCTACGACATCCCCGTCGCCGTGCACACCAAGCTCCCCGCCCACCTGGTCCTCGGTCTCGCCGCCGACGGTGTGCTGGCGGGCCTGAAGGACTCCAGCGGGGACCTGGCCGGCTTCCGTGAGGTCGTCACCGGGGCGCGCGCACTCGCCCGGTTCAGCGTTCTGACCGGCTCCGAGCTGGTCGTCGACTCCGCGCTGGCGCTCGGCGCGGACGGCGCGGTGCCGGGTCTCGCGAACGTCGACCCTCACGGCTACGTCCGCCTGTACCGCCTGTGCCGGGCGGGCGACCGGGACGGTGCCCGGGCCGAGCAGGAGCGGCTGTGCGAGCTGTTCGGGATGGTGGGGGTTGGGGACCCTGCCCGGATGGGCGGCAGCTCCTCGGCCCTCGGCGCGTTCAAGGCTGCGCTGCATCTGCGGGGGATCATCGACTGCCCGGTGACGGCGGAGCCGCAGGTGCCGTTGTCGGGGGACGAGGTGGCGAGGGTCGGGAAGTTCCTGGCGGGGGCCGGGCTGCTCTAAGGCTGGGTGGGCCCGGTTCCCTTCAGGGCTTCGATGAAGGGGGTGAAGGCTGCGGTGGGGAAGGTGAGGGTTGCTCTGGCTGGGGCCTTGGAGTCGCGGAGGGATATGTGGGTGTGCCGGTGGGCGACTTCGACGCAGGCGTCCCCTTGACCGCCGCCTGAGAAGGAGGACTTCTTCCAGGTGTCGGGGGTCAGCATGCTCACAGCTCCTTCGCCAGCCGGTGGATGAAGTCACGCGAACGGTCTGGGTCGAGTGATACCGCTTCCACCCTACGGAAGAGCGTTCGATATCGGTTGAGCTGTGCTTCGGCATCGATGAAGACCGGGCCGCTGGGGCCATCACGGACAACCGTGTCCAGCTTGGGCACGGGGCCACCCGCATACACCATGGCACTGCCCGCCCCGCCGAAGTCGTCCAGGTCGAAGGGGATTGCGCGCACGGTGACGTGGTCGGCCTCGGAGAGTTCCAGAACGCGGGTGAGCTGAGCCCGTGCCGTAGACCGATCGCCGACCCTGATGCGCAGCGCCCCCTCATGGATCACCGCCTCGTACGGGACCGGGTCCGGGCGCTCGATGATGACCCTGCGCTTCATCCGGTGATCGACCCATCGCTCGACATCACTCTGCGGAAACTCCGGGTTCACGTACGAGAAGAGGGACCGAGCGTAATCCTTGGTCTGAAGAAGGCCCGGGACGTGCAGGAACTCCACGTCCCACCGAAAGTCGGCGTGATGCTCCAGCTCGGGCAGATCCATGAATGGTGTAGGCAGCTGGCCTCGGTACTCCTCCCACCAGCCCTGTGTCCGGTCGGTGGCGATCGCAGCCAGGCCATCAATGAACTCTGCCTCCACGCAGGCGTAGTTGGCCGCCATACGACGCAGACGCTGCTCGCTCACTCCTGAGGTGCCGGACTCGATCTGGCTGATCTGAACGGAGTTCACGCCGAGCAGTGCCGCCGCTTCACGGGAGCTGAGGCCTGCCGCCTCGCGGAGCCTGCGCAGCTCCACGGCCAGCCGCATCTGTCGCGCTGTGGGCTCGCGCTTCGTTCCCATCAACCGCTCCTTGGTTCAACGCGCCTGTCCATGCACCTCGTTCGGGGGTCAGATTACGGGATCACCTTGCTGACCCTTAATTCTAAGGTCTACCGTCGGTGACGCGACGCACACGCAGCGGAAGTGCACCGTGTCGTCCTGCCATGACGGCTGCGGCAATGCCACCGCCCGCGAAATCCCCTCGCTCTGAACGGAGTTGACCCATGCCCGAAACCTGGGACTACACCCT
>NZ_JBEXYL010000004.1:194620-230902 GCF_040630895.1 Streptomyces sp. NPDC005728 | reverse complement strand
GCCCCCCCCCGCCCTCGCCGTCCCCTGTGTGGTGGGGGGGGGTGGCGGGGGGGGGGTGGGGGGGGGGGGGCCCCCCCCCCCCCCCCCGCCCCGCCCCCGCTGCCTCAGACCGTCGGCGGGCCGACGGCCCGGCTAGCCGAGTACCTCCCCGAGTACCTCCCCGAGCACCCGCGCCGCCCGCTCCGCCTCGGCGAAGCTCACGTAGAGCGGGGTGAAGCCGAAGCGGAGGACGTCGGGGTGGCGGAAGTCGCCCACCACACCTCGTTCGATCAGGCGCTTCATCACGTCACCTGCGTGGGAACAACGCAGGGCGATCTGGCTGCCCCGCTCCTCGTGCGCATCCGGAGTCACGGAGGCGACCCGGCCCGGCTCGGTGTACGCCGTGACGCACTCCAGGAAGAAGTCCGTCAGGGCCAGGGACTTGGCGCGGATCGAGTCGATCGAGACGTCGTCCCAGACGTCCAGGGCCGCCTCCAGGGCCAGCATGGAGAGGATGTCGGGCGTGCCGACGCGGCCGCGCAGGGCGCCCGGTGCCGGGGCGTACGACGGGCTCATGCCGAACGGCTCGGCGTGGGAGTTCCAGCCGGGCAGCGGGGAGTCGAAGCGTTCCTGCAGGTCACGGCGGACGTAGAGGTACGCGGGTGAACCCGGGCCGCCGTTGAGGTACTTGTACGTGCAGCCGACCGCCAGGTCGACCCCGTGCTCGTCCAGGCCCACCGGCAGGGCACCCGCGCTGTGGCACAGGTCCCAGACCGCGAGGGCACCACGGGCGTGGATCGCGGCCGTCAGCGCGGGCAGGTCGTGCAGGCGGCCGGTGCGGTAGTCGACGTGGTTGAGCAGCACCGCGGCCGTGCGGTCGCTCAGCGCCGCGGGCACCTCCGCCGGGGTCACCGCGCGCAGGGTGCGGCCGGTCAGGCGGGCGGCCGACTCGGCGATGTAGCCGTCCGTCGGAAACGTCGTCGCGTCGACCAGGAGTTCGTCGCGGTGCGGGTCCGCCATGCGAACTGCTGCCACAAGTGCCTTGAAAACGTTGACACTTGTCGAGTCTCCTACGACGATCTGGCCCGGTGCCGCGCCGACCAGCGGGGCGATACGGTCGCCGATCCGCTCGGGCGCCGTCCACCAGCCGCTCTCGTCCCAGGAACGGATGCGCAGCTCGCCCCACTGGCGGCGGACGACGTCCTCGACCCGGCCCGGCACGTTCGCCGGCAGGGCGCCCAGGGAGTTTCCGTCGAGGTAGATCACCTCGTCGAGGACGAAGCGGGAGCGCAGCGGGGCCAGTTCGTCCGCCGCGTCCAGTTTCGCCGCGCGCAGCTCAAGCTCAGACATGCGACCTCGCCGTCCACAGCTCGGGGAACACGTTCTTACGGGCGCGCTTCTCCAGCCAGGCCACGCCCGCGGAGCCGCCCGTGCCGGGCTTGGCGCCCATCGCGCGGCGGGTGGCGACGAGGTGGTCGTTGCGCCAGCGCCAGACCAGTTCCGCCACATCGGACAACGCCTCGCCGAGGCGGGCGAGTTCGGCGTTCTGGTCGCCGGAGTAGATCTCCGCCCAGGCCGCCTCGACGGCATCGGAGGTCTCGTAGCGCTGGGCGACGTCCCGGTTCAGGACGGACTCGGGGATCGCGTGGCCGCGGCGGGCGAGGAGGCGTACGACCTCGTCGTACAGGCTCGGCTCGTGCAGGGCCTTCTCCAGTTCCGCGTGGACGCGCGGGGCGCCGCGGTGCGGGACCAGCATGGACGCGGACTTCTCACCGAGCAGGAACTCCATGCGGCGGTACATCGCCGACTGGAATCCGGAGCCCTCGCCGAGAGCGGCGCGGTACGAGTTGAACTGGGCCGGGGTCAGCTGGCCGAGCGGCTTCCAGGAGCCGTTCAGGGCCTCCAGCTCCCGCACGGAACGCTTCAGCGCGGCGACGGCGGTCGGGACGTCGTCCGAGCGCAGGGCCTTCGCCGCGGTCTCCCACTCGTGCACGATCACCGTGAACCACAGCTCCATGACCTGGGTCGTGACCAGGAAGACCATCTCCCCGGGGTCGTCGGAGAGGGTGTGCTGGAGGTGGGTGAGCACGTCCGCCTTGACGTAGTCCTCGTACGGCGTCGTGCCGGCGAAGTCGAGATGCGGAGTCTCGGGCTCAGTGGCCTCGTGAGGGGGGTGAGCCTGTTGGGACATCGCTGTCTCCTGTGTTACTCCGGGTAGCGGTCCGCCCCTGCCGATGCCGACACGGGGGCCCCGGTCCCCAAGCGGAATCCTCCGCAATCCCACCGGATACGGCAAGGCCCGTCTGCTGCCAGACGGGCCACACCGGGCACTCCCGTAGGGGTCAGCCGAGGGTCTGGGCCGCCGTCGCCGAGGAGTCCTTCAGGAACTGCGAGCAGCGCTCGTACTCCTCCTGCTCGCCGATCGACTGCGCGGCGCGGGCGAGGGCGTGCAGGGCGCGCAGGAAGCCGCGGTTGGGCTCGTGCTCCCACGGGACCGGGCCGTGGCCCTTCCAGCCGTTGCGGCGCAGGGCGTCCAGGCCGCGGTGGTATCCCGTACGGGCGTAGGCGTACGACTCGACGACCGCGCCCCGCTCGAACGCGTCGTCGGCCAGTTGGGCCCAGGCGAGGGAGGAGGTCGGGTACTTGGCGGCGACGTCCGCCGGCGCGGTGCCCTGCGCGAGCAGCTCGCGAGGCTCCGGGTCGTCGGGAAGGTGGGTGGGGGGCGGGCCGCCGAGGAGGTTCTCGTGCATCGTCATGTGTTCAGTTTCCCGCACGGCGGCGTAGGGGGCGTGCCCGGTGCCGCGGCCGGGCAGGGGTGGGTACCACTGCGTACGGTGCGTGTGCGGCCTACGGGGCTGCAACCCCCCTGGGGGCGCGGGGCTGTATCCATATGCGGCTCCGCGGCGTGGGCGCGACCAGCCACGGCGAAGCCGGAGCCGAAAACAGTGGGCCGGAGCTACGGACGCCGCCCCTCCTCAAGCGGCGGAGCCGTAACGCAGCCGTGGGTCTTGCATTCCGGGTGCCGGCACCCCGGGGCCGGTCGGCGGACCAGCGCGAAGGCCAGTGCCGAGCCCAGCAGCAGCGTCCCCGCGCAGATCGGCATCGCCCGGTCGAACGCCGCGTCGAACGCCGTAGGCGACCGGTACGCCTCCGGGCCCATGCCCGCCAGCAGGGGCAGCGCGGCCACGGCCACCAGGCCCGCCGCCCTCGCCGCCGCGTTGTTGATGCCGCTGGCCAGGCCCGCCCGGGCAGTGTCGACGGAGGCGAGGACCGTGGCGGTCAGCGGGGCGACCAGGGCGACCATGCCCGCCCCCATCACGAGGACGGCCGGGAGGACGTCCGTGAGGTAATTCGCGTCCGGACCCACCCGGAGCATCAGCAGCATCGCCGCCGCGCACAGCAGCGGGCCGACGGTCAGCGGCAGCCGGGGGCCCGTACGGTCGGCGAGCGCGCCGGAGCGGGCCGAGAACAGCAGCATCAGGGCCGTCGTGGGGAGCAGGGCCGTACCGGCCTGCAGGGCCGAGTAGCCCGCCACCACCTGGAGCTGGAGCGCGGTGAGGAAGAAGAAGCCGCCGAAGGCCGCGTACACGCACAGCGTGACCAGGTTGACCGCCGTGAACTGGCGCGAGGCGAAGATGTCCGGCGGGAGCATGGGGTCGGGGCGGTGCTTCTCGACGTAGACGAAGCCGACGGCCGCGGCCACGCCCGCCACCGCGCTCAGCACCACCGCCGGGGAGCCGCCGCGGGCCTCGATCAGCGCGTACGTCACCAGGGCCAGCGCCAGGGCGCCCAGGGCCGCACCGAGGACGTCGAAGCGGCCGTGATGACGGTCGTCGGCCGACTCGGGGACGTGACGCAGGGCGACGGGGACGCAGAGCAGAGCCAGCGGCACGTTGAGCAGGAACACCCAGCGCCAGCCGGGTCCGTCCACCAGCCAGCCGCCCAGGAACGGGCCCACGGCCGCCCCGATCCCGCCGAAGCCGGACCACAGGCCGACCGCCCGGCTCCGGTCGTCCCGGTGGAAGGAGGCCTGGATGAGGGCGAGGGATCCGGGGGTCAGGAGCGCGCCGCCGACGCCCTGGAGGGCTCGGGCGGCGATGAGGACGCCGGGGGTGGGCGCCAGGCCGCACAGCAGGGACGCGGCCGCGAACCAGACGACCCCCAGCACGAAGATCCTGCGCCGGCCGTAGCGGTCCCCCAGCGAACCGCCCAGCAGGATCAGCCCGGCCAGCGTGACCATGTACGCGTTGACCGTCCACTGCAGGGCGGCGAGGCTCCCGCCGAGATCGCGGCCGATGGTCGGGAGCGCCACGTTCACGACGGTCGAGTCCAGCAGGACCATGCTGGAGCCGAGGACCGTGGTCAACAGGATCCACTTGCCCTGGGACGAGGCGATCCGGACATCGGGCATGGTCCCAGGTATACAGCGAGCCCGGCGCCAAGGGCAGGCGCCGGGCTCACCGGAGGTACCGCAGCGGGTTACTTGATCTTGTTGCCCGCCGAGCGCAGGTTCTTCGTGGCCTCGACGACACGCGCGGCCATCGACGCCTCGGCCAGCTTGCCCCAGGTGCGCGGGTCGTAGGTCTTCTTGTTGCCGACCTCGCCGTCGACCTTCAGGACGCCGTCGTAGTTCCGGAACATGTGGTCGGCGACCGGACGGGTGAAGGCGTACTGGGTGTCCGTGTCGAGGTTCATCTTCACGACGCCGTTCTCCAGCGCGGTCCGGATCTCCTGCTCGGTGGAGCCGGAACCGCCGTGGAAGACGAAGTCGAACGGGGACTGCTTGCCGAACTTGGCGGCCACGCCGTCGTTCAGCTCCTTCAGCAGGTCGGGGCGGAGCACGACGTTGCCCGGCTTGTACACGCCGTGGACGTTGCCGAAGGAGGCGGCCAGCAGGTAGCGGCCCTTCTCGCCCAGGCCGAGCGCCTCGGCGGTGCGGATCGCGTCCTCGACCGTGGTGTACAGGGAGTCGTTGATCTCGTGGGAGACGCCGTCCTCCTCGCCACCGGTCGGGGTGATCTCGACCTCGAGGATGATGTTGGCGCGGCGGGCCTGCTCCAGCAGCTCCTGCGCGATGGCCAGGTTGTCGGCCAGGGTCTCGGCCGAGCCGTCCCACATGTGGGACTGGAACAGCGGGTTCTGGCCGGCCTTGACGCGCTCCTCGGAGATCGCGAGCAGCGGACGTACGTACCCGTCGAGCTTGTCCTTCGGGCAGTGGTCCGTGTGCAGCGCGACGTTGACCGGGTACTTCTCGGCGACGATGTGCGCGAACTCGGCGAGCGCGACCGAGCCGCTCACCATGTCCTTGCTGTACTGGCCGCCGAGGAACTCGGCACCGCCGGTCGAGATCTGGACGATGCCGTCGCTCTCCGCCTCCGCGAAGCCGCGCAGCGCAGCGTGCAGGGTCTGGGTCGAGGTGACGTTGATGGCCGGGTAGGCGAACTTGCCTGCCTTCGCCCGGTCGAGCATCTCGTTGTAGACCTCGGGGGTTGCGATGGGCATCTGTCCGCTCCTTGAGTGTGCGGGTTGGCGATCTGCGTACTACGGCCCTGACCTAGACCTGGGGTGTGACGTCATCGTCGGCCCCATCTTTCCAGACCTGACTCCATGGTCGGCGCCTCGGTCAAGTCCAGGTCAAACGGGCGCGTCAGTCCAGACCCAGTTCGTCCTTCGAGAAGGCGAACCGGTACGGAACGCCCGCGCCGGCCTCGATCTTCTCGGCGGCGCCGGTCGCCCGGTCCACGATGGTCGCCACGGCGACGACCTCGGCGCCGGCCTCGCGCACAGCCTCCACGGCGGTGAGCGGCGAGCCACCGGTGGTCGAGGTGTCCTCGACGACGAGCACGCGCCGACCCGCGATCTCCGGCCCCTCCACACGCCGCTGCAGCCCGTGCGCCTTCGCCGCCTTGCGTACGACGAAGGCGTCGAGCTTCCTGCCGCGCGCGGCGGCCGCGTGCAGCATGGCGGCCGCGACCGGGTCGGCGCCCATCGTCAGGCCGCCCACCGCGTCGAAGTCCAGGTCCGCGGTCAGGTCCAGGAGCACCTGGCCGACCAGCGGGGCGGCCTCGCCGTCGAGGGTGATGCGGCGCAGGTCGACGTAGTAGTCGGCCTCCAGACCCGAAGAGAGGGTCACCTTGCCGTGCACCACGGCCTTGTCCTTGATCTGCTGCAGCAGCTCGCCACGTACGTCCGTCATGCCGACCAGCCTAGGGCCTGCCCGACGGGCCACGCCGCGGTCGCGGGGGCTCACCGGCAGTCTCGGAGTCGGCGTGGCCCGCCGGACAGACCCTAGAGGCGCCGCCAGCTCCAGGTGGTCGTCGCTTCCAGCGGTTCCAGTGGTGTGACCAGGCGCGGCAGGGTGTTCAGGCCGTTGGGCGGGCCGGTCTGCGGCTCCACGCAGACCGCCTCGGCCTGCTCGTCGTAGACGACCACCCACTCCTCGCGGCTGGCCACCTTCAGCTCCAGCTGTCCGGGCCAGGTGAGGGTGACGTCGACACCGTCGGGCATGCCGAAGCAGTCGTCCCAGGGGCCGGGCTCGGGGTCGATGCGCTTGCCGGTGGGCAGGTGGTCGGCGCCGCGCTCCTCCTGCCAGGCGGGGGCGAAGTCCACCTGGACGTCCACGCCGTCCAGGGTCCTGTTGAACCAGGGGTGCCAGCCGATCTGCGCCGGGAAGGAGTCGTCGTACGCCTCCACGCTCATCGTCAGCGTCAGGCTGTCCTCGGCCAGCGTGACGACGTGCGTGACGCGGCCGCGGTGCGGCCAGGGGTCGACCAGGTCGTACGTGATGACCGCCTCGTTCTCCGCGGCGCGTGCGATGCGCCAGTCACCGTCGCGTACGGTGCCGTGGATGGCGTGCGGCGGGGAGTTGAGGGGCATCTGGCGGACGGTCGCACCGTCCAGGAAGCGGCCCTCCCGGACCCGGCCGCACCAGGGCACCATCGGGAAGCAGCCGTAGCGCTCGCCCTGCCGCAGCAGCTCCACGCCGCCGATCCGGAGCCCACCGATACGGCCGCCGTTGCCGGGCAGCACGCTCACTTCCGCGTCGCCCGCGGTCAGCGTGATGTCTTCGTTACTCACGGGACGACCCTACTGGGGCGATCAAGAGGGCGTGCGCCGTGGCTGTACGCCGAGCTGTCCTAGTGGCGCTTACGCAGGGCGCGGCCCAGGACGATCGCCGAGGCCAGGGCGAGCGCCGCCGCGGGGGCCGCCCAGCGCAGGGCCGGGTTTCCGGCGACGGTCTGGGGGGCCGGTACGGGGGCGTAGCGGCCGCGCGGCGGGGCGTGGTCCACCTCCTCCGCGCTGCGGCCGATCATCGTGCGGCGCGCGTGCGCGGCCTCGGCGGGCGGCTCGCCCGCTTCGACGAAGTCCTCGGCGGGCCGGTCGTCGTGGGCGGCGGTGGACCCGGCCTCGGTGGGCGGGGTCTCGGACCGGGGCTCGGTGGAGCGGGCCTCGGCGTCGCCCCTGGCATCGTCGGCGTCGGGGTCCAGGGAGGGCGGGGGGACCTCGGTGTCGAAGACGGAGGTGTGCTCGGGCTCCCTCTCCTCCGGGCTCGCCGCCAGGCTCTCCACAAAGCGGTTCAGCAGCCGGGTCAGCGCCGAACCCACCGCGTCCGCCGGCAGTTCCGCGATCCGTCCGTCCGCGTCCGCCGTGCCCTCGACCGTGACGGTCGTACCGCCCTCGGTGTCCGTGAGGCGCAGTGTGAGGGCGAGTTTGACGCTGCCACTGCCGCGGGCCTCGGTGGCGTCGCCCTCGACGGCGTACGTGCCGTCCTCGCGGGGGCTGACGCGGACCGCTCCGCGGTAGGTGACGGAGTGTCCGCCGACGCGCAGTTTCAGCCGGCCGGCGACGGGTTCGGCACCGGCGTCCTGCTGGAGCCCGGGGACCGCCCGGGCCACCCTTGCGGGGTCGGCGAGGGCTTCTCTGAGCCGGTCGGGCGGAACCGGGACGAAGACCTGGTGCTCCATGTCGGTGGAGCCTACCCAGGTGTGGGCGGAACGTACCCTCCCGGCTCGGTCGGCCGGAAGGCGGGCGGGCGGGCTTCCCCCGGCCCCGCCGGCGGCCCCTCAGTACCGGGGGTGCACCAGCGTCGACGCCGGCAACCCCCCGATCCGCGTCCGCTCCGCCGCCCGCGCATCCGCCGTCAGTTCGTCCTGGGTCAGCGTGCGCGCCCGCGGCCCCCGCCCGTCCAGCCGCAGCCGCGGTGCCGAGCCGCCCGGCGCCGCCAGCAGGAACCCCCAGTCGTGCGGGGCCCCGGGCGCTCCCGCCGCGCGGTCCGGGCCCGCCGGGAAGCCGGAGTCGTGGCCGAGGACCCGGTAGGGGGAGGCGGCGAAGCCGGCCGCACGGAGGGTGGACGCCACCGTCCAGAACGCGCGGGGGCGGGCGGCGACGGATCCGGCGTGCACCACCAGGCGGCCGTCGGCGGCGAGGACGCGGCGTGCCAGGCCGTAGAACTCCTGCGCGTACAGCTTGGTGCTGGCCGTGATGCCGGGGTCCGGCAGGTCCGCGATCACGACGTCGTACGCCGTGTGCGGCCCCTGGCGCAGCCAGGTGAGGGCGTCCGCGGTCGTGACCCGGACACGCGGGTCCTCGTACGCATGGCCGTTGAGGGCGGACAGGCCGGGGTCGCTGCGGGCGAGGCCGATCAGGCCGGGGTCGAGTTCGACGACGTCGACGCGGCGCACGCCGCCGTACTCCAGGACCTCGCGTGCGGCCAGGCCGTCGCCGCCGCCGAGGATGAGCACGCGCGCGTGCGGGCCGGTCATCGCGGGGTGGACCAGCGCCTCGTGGTAGCGGCGTTCGTCGCGGCCACCGACGCGCAGCCGGCCGTCCAGGAAGAGGTCGAGGGGGCGGCCGTGGGTGCCGCCGGTCAGGACGACCTCCTGGACGTCCGTCTGCAGGGCGACCCGGACGTCCTTGCCGTACACCGCGTGCCGGGCGGCGCGTTCGAACGCGTCGGTGAGGGCGGCGGCGGACGCGAGGACGGCGAGGACGGCGAGGCCGCCGATCAGCAGGGTCCAGCGGGCGCGGCGGGTCAGGTCGCGCCGGAACAGGCCGAGGACCAGGGCGCCGCCGGCGACGACGTTGACCGTGCCGGTGATCAGGGCGCCGGTCAGCTGGCCCAGGAAGGGGAGGAGGAGGAAGGGGAAGGCCAGGCCGCCGACGAGCGCGCCCACGTAGTCCGCCGCGAACAGGTCGGCGACCGCCCCGCCCGCGTCCTGGCGGCGGATGCGCTGGATCAGCTCCATCAGCAGGGGGACCTCGGCGCCGACGAGCAGGCCGATGGCGAGGGAGAAGGCGACCAGCAGGCAGCGCGGGCCGCCGGCCCACATCCCGCCCCAGCCGCCGGTCCAGGCGAAGACGGCGTAGAGGGCCATGGCGCTGCACCCGCCGACCAGCGCGAGAACGGTCTCGATCGCGCCGAACCCGGCGGCCGCGTGCCAGCGCAGCCGCTTGGCGGCGAGGGAGCCGATGCCCATCGCGAAGACCATCACGGACAGCACGACGGAGGCCTGGGTGACCGAATCGCCTATCAAGTACGAGGCGAACGCGACGAGTTCGAGTTCGTACACGAGTCCGCAGGCCGCGCAGACGAAGACGCACACGAGGACCAGGAACCGCCCGGTGCCGGGCCGAACGGGCAGCCGGGCGGGGCCTGTCCAGGGCGGGGCCCCCGGGGGCGCGGGGGCGTGCGGATCGATCACGCTGCGACGTTACGTCACATGCGCGGCACGCTTCGTCACCCACACGTGTGGAACTCGGGGTAGTTGACGCACCGGGGTTTATGTTGACCTAGGACAGGCCCTGGTCGGGTCGGCCCACCGGCACCCGGGCTCCGACGCGTGTCCGTGTCGCCACCAATTGGCCGTCCTGCGGATAGGCGTGCCAGGTCCGCCAGTGCACCTGCCCCTCATGACGCTGGGCCAGCATCGCGGTGAAGGCGTGCGGGCTGCCGGGGAAGACACCGGCGAGGCCGTGCGGATGGTCGGAGACGAGGGCCAGCAACTCCTGGGCGCGGCCCGCGAACGAGCCCGGCGTGAGCACCTCGACGCGCGCCGCGAACTCGTACTCCCAGTCGCCGACCCGCTTGGCGACGCCCAGCGGAAGCGGAGTGCTGGAACCGGGGATGCACGCGACCGTCTCCGAACAGTTGCGTCCCCGCTCCTCCTCCAGCAGGACCTGGTGGGATGCGCCGAGCAGTCTCAACTGGAGCTTTGCCCCGGTCAGTTCCAGATCGAGGGTGGCCAGGGCGGGGAGCGGCTCGCGCCCGAGGGCCCAGGCGAGATCGCCAGCGCGGGTATCGGTGTAGGAGGTGTTCAGGGTCGTGAGCATGGATCGGCTCCGCTAGCACGCAAAGAGGGGGGAGATCGGCCATGTCAGCCCGGTCAGCCCAGCCGGCCCGGCCGGGGAGGGGAGTCTGCAAGGACGTCCGAGGGGCTGCGTTGGTGTTTTAGAGGGAATCATGAAGAGTGGATCCGCCACAGCGTTTTTACCCAACTTCGTGGGGTTTCCATCCCTCAGAGGGCTCCACAGTTCAACTGTTCAACTACGGCGTACGCCCGGCGCGCGGACAAAACGGTCGGGCGCCCGCGGAATGCCTTCATCCGACGGGCGCCCGGAGCGGGAAGCTCAGCTGCCCCGTGTCAGCTGCCTCCGCCGCATCCGCCCCCGCCGCACGAGGAGCCCCCGCCGCACGAGGAACCTCCGCCGCAGGACGAGTGACCGCCCCCGCAGGAGTGGTGGCCGCCCGTGTGGCCGCCGGAGTGGTGGCCGCCGGACGACGAACCGCCGTCCGAGTCACCGGCCCACCAGCTGCCGCCCCCGTCGGACGACGACGAGGACGACCGGCGGGCCACGAACGCGACGAGCCCCACGCAGACGACTGCGACTACCAGGACGATGAAGACGGTACCCATGGCGTCACCCTCTTTCCGTTTCTTTCCGTTCCCCCGAAGCGGCCCCCGTGGACGCCTCGCCCGTTGCCGCCTCTCGTGCGGTGAACGGGGGATGCCCTGCCGTCCCCGCCGTCAAAGCGGAGTTGAGGAAGTTCTGAGGGTCCCCTTGCGCCCAGGGCCTGTCCGACCCTGTTCGCCGGTGGCCGGGTGACGACGACCCGCCAGATCACCGCATCGGCTGCTGCGAACTTCCACGCCAGTTCGTGCATAGGGGCGTGCGGTATCTCGGCGGTGAACACGCCGATCCCGTCGCCGCACCGAGACCCGGCAAGGGATTTTCCGGCGACGGTGATGTTGAACTTGGAGGGGTCTGCGCATGTCCACATCACCGTGGTGGATGAGGCTTTCCCCGCCGGCGCGGGAAGCGTGACACCGCCCGCACCGTGCCCCTGAGCGAGACATGAGCTCGGCTACTGACCAGGGACTACGAATCAATCGCGCACCCGCGAGAACGTGGCTCTTTTCATACCCTCTTTGCTCAATCAAGTGAATTCGAAGGCT
Source organism: Streptomyces sp. NPDC005728 (assembly GCF_040630895.1). Lineage (NCBI taxonomy): Bacteria > Bacillati > Actinomycetota > Actinomycetes > Kitasatosporales > Streptomycetaceae > Streptomyces > Streptomyces sp. NPDC005728. The sequence goes on along the minus strand of NZ_JBEXYL010000004.1, from coordinate 219,470 downwards.
TGATCCTTGAACTCAAGGCATGGCTTTTCAGGGCGGGCGGGATCAGGGCCCCGGCGGCGGGATCGCGGCACGCACGGCGTGCTCGCCCCGTCCGCCGTCCGCCCCTCGGAGGGCCGTCAGGACGGCACGTCGGTTGAGGAAGCCCGGAGCCTGGGCGCAGGATGGCCGGCATGACCTTCTCCGCGCGCCCGCACCTCAACCGCCGCCTCGCCGAGTTCGGGACGACGATCTTCGCCGAGATGTCCGCCCTCGCCCTGTCGACCGGGTCGATCAACCTGGGCCAGGGCTTCCCGGACACCGACGGCCCCGAGGAGGTCAGGGAGGCGGCCGTGCGCGCGCTGCGCGACGGGCGCGGCAACCAGTACCCGCCGGGTCCGGGCATCCCCGAGCTGCGCACCGCGATCACCGCACACCAGCAGCGCCGCTACGGGCTGTCGTACGACCCCGACACCGAGGTGCTGGTCACGGCGGGCGCCACGGAGGCCATCGCGGCCTCTCTGCTGGCGCTGCTGGAGCCGGGCGACGAGGTCCTGGCCCTGGAGCCGTACTACGACTCCTACGCGGCGTGCATCGCGATGGCGGGCGGCAAGCGCGTGCCGGTGACGCTGCGCCCGTGCTCCGAAGGAGGGGCTCGCTTCCGGCTGGACCTGGACGAGCTGCGCGCGGCGGTCACGGACCGCACCCGGCTGCTGCTGATCAACACCCCGCACAACCCGACCGGCACGGTCCTCACGCGCGCGGAGCTGGCCGCGATCGCCGAGCTGGCGGTGGAGCGGAACCTGCTGGTCGTGACGGACGAGGTCTACGAGCACCTGGTCTTCGACGACGCCGAGCATCTGCCGCTGGCCACGTTCCCCGGGATGCGCGAGCGGACGGTGACGATCAGCTCGGCCGGCAAGACGTTCTCGTTCACCGGCTGGAAGGTCGGCTGGGTGACGGCGGACGGCCCGCTCGTCTCCGCCGTGCGGACGGCCAAGCAGTTCCTGACCTACGTCAGTGCGGGCCCGTTCCAGTACGCGATCGCCGAAGCGCTGCGGCTGCCGGACTCGTACTTCGACAGCCTCCGCGCCGACCTCTGCCGCAAGCGCGACCTGCTCGGCGACGGTCTGCGCGCGGCCGGGTTCACGGTCTACCAGCCCCAGGGCACGTACTTCATCACCACCGACATCACCCCCTTCGGCGAGAAGGACGCCTACGCCTTCTGCCGCGCGCTCCCCGAACGCTGTGGCGTCGTTGCCATCCCCAACTCCGTCTTCTACGACGACGCCGACGCCGGCCGCAGCCAGGTCCGCTTCGCCTTCTGCAAGAAGGACGACGTTCTCCACGAGGCCGCCGGCCGGCTGCGGAGCCTGGCGGCCTGAACGGGAGTGAGGAGCGGCCGCCGACCGAAGGGGGAGTGCGGTCGGCGGCCGCCGTCGTGCGCCCGGCCCGTCAGGCGTACGGGTCGAACGTGATGCCGCCGGGCCTGGACTTGTTGAGGTGGTCGCCGAACTTGGAGTCCTGGAGCGGGAAGTTGGCGTCACCCCAGTCGGAGCCGTTCAGGACGTCGCGCAGGTTGGACGGCATGTTGTCCCAGGTGAGCAGGTTCTCCTGGTGCCACGCGCCGGTGTCGTTCTCCGGCGTCTCGCCCGACTTGGCGAAGCGGAAGGCGTGGGTGCTCGCGCCGTCCTTGTGGTAGACGGCCTCGACGCGTTGGCCGCTCATCGGGACATCGGCGATCGGGTGGGTGCTGAAGCCGCCGTGCGCGGAGGCGGACAGGTACGACGGGGTGCTCGCGCCCTGCTTGACCCAGACGACCATGCACTCCCAGTCGTGGCGGTGGCCGATGCCCGGGGAGGCCTCGTCCTTCTCGAAGTAGCTGGCGTAGATGATCCCGCACCAGCCGTTGTTGCACTTGGCCCGCGCATAGGTGTTGGCGTGGCCGAGGTGGTCGGTGCGGCATCCACCGGTGATCGAGCCGGTCGGCTTGAGACCGCCGTTGAGGTTGCCGTCCGGGTCGATGGCGGCGGCCGGGTAGCAGCTGTCCGTGTCGTAGTCGTACACGGGCTCGAAGGTCTTCTGGAACGTGGTCGCGTTCTCGGGCAGGTTCTGCAGCACGCCCGCGGAGGCGCTGCCCGACAGGGCGACGGCGAGGGCGGCGGCGCTGCCCGCGACGGCGGCGGCCCTGCCGAGGCGGAACGGCCTTCTGCTGTTGACGGCTTGGGGCATGGGGGAGGCTCCAGTCAGTGGTCCACTTGCACCGGACATGACATCCGGGTGCGGAGCCAGAGACTGGCAGCCCGAGGGCTCGGAGAAAGGGCTTTCCGTCAAACACGGGAGGGATTCCCGCCGAACTGATCAAGGCGAGGCCCGGGTGACGGAGCGGTTGCGGCACAGCGGTGCATGGTCCGGGGGCGGTGCCCCCGGACCGGGTGGGAGTCGCTTACTCCCCGTCGTCCTCGGGCTGCTCCGAGTCGTCGACGTCCTCTTCCAGACCGAGCTGCTCGACCAGCCACTTGTCGAACTCGATCGCGGCCCGCACCCAGCTGACCGTGGAGGAGACGAAGTGGTTGAGGTCGACGCCGGTGCCGATCAGCATCTGCGCCTCACCGATGAGACGAACAGTGCCGTCGTCGTGGGTGTGGGTGTACACCTTGGGCCACAGCGTGCGGCGGTTCCAGTCGTCGGCGGACTCCAGCAGCTGCGGCTTCTCGTCGATCTTGTGGGGGCGGTCGTAGAAGGTCCGCACCGAGAAGACCGCCTGCTCGTCCTCCCCGCGGAACATGAAGTAGGTGCGGAACTGCTCCCACGGCGCCGCGAGGTCTCCCTCTTCGTCGACGACGTACTTCAGCTCCATCTGGTCCAGGAGCTGCTTCACGAGGTCCTGATCCGGGACGACGGGGCCCGCCGGTCCTTGCGGCTGCGGCTCGGGCTGGCCCCCGAAGTTCGGAATCGAGGACGGGTCGATGGTCACCGTGATTTTCCCTTCGTACGGATCCCGCCATCCTCCCCCATGCGGGGAGGGGGGTGGCAAGCCCCGACGGAGCCTGTCAGCCGTCGGCTGACATGATCCGTCCGGTCGGGTGGAGGGCACGCGAACGAGGGGGATCGGTATGGCGGCACGGAGGCGCACCAGATGGGGCCTTGTCGCGGTGCTCGCGGCGCTTCCCGCACTGATCGTGGTGTGGCTGGTCGCGATGGTGGTGAAGTTCGCGACCTCGGACTATCCACTGGGCGGGGGCCCGGAGAAGGTGTCTTGCGCCGAGGCGCTGGACTTCGGCGGGGCGAGGCTGCCGGAGGGGGCGTACGACGCCGAGTGCACGGTGCGGGCCTGGATGGACACCGACTACGAGGCCACCTTCCGGATGCCGCGGGCAGGGGTGCACGACTGGCTGACGGGCACCTATCCGAAGGGGCCGGCGCCCGGCACGGAGTTCTGCGACGAGGGCGCGGATCTCTGTCTGAACCTGGACTCCGAGGACAACCCGCCTCCGCCCGGCGTCGGGGCGAACGCGGTCGTCGTGAACGTGACCTACGAGGGCACCGGCACCGCGCGGGTGGACTTCACGGCGTTCACCGTGTGACGCGGGTGAGTGATGATGCAGGCATGCGCATACCAAGAGCGGTGCGGTGGGGGTTGTGGGCGCTGTGGCTGGGCTGCCTGGGGTTCTCGATCTGGTGCGGCTGGGCGCTGTATGTCGCCATGAGCAGCGTCTGAACCGGCCGCCGGAACGCGACGGGCCCGTCGACCACGAGGGTGACGGGCCCGTTCGACGGGAGCGCGGCTACAGCGTCTTCCCGGTCGCCGGGCCCACGATCAGGCCCTCGCCGAAGCGGTCCACGCGGACCGTGTCGCCGTCCTTGATCTCGCCGGAGAGGATCTCCTTGGCGAGGCGGTCGCCGATGGCGGTCTGCACGAGGCGGCGCAGCGGGCGGGCGCCGTAGGCCGGGTCCATGCCCTCCTCGGCGAGCCAGGCCAGTGCTTCCGGAGTGATGTCCAGGGCGAGCCGGCGTTCGGCCAGCCGCCGCGCGAGCCGGTCGATCTGGAGCCGGGCGATCCGGGCCAGCTCGTCCTTGCTCAGGGCCGAGAAGACCACCAGGTCGTCGAGCCGGTTGAGGAACTCCGGCTTGAAGGAGGTCCGTACGACCTCCAGGACCTGCTCCTTCTTCTCCACCTCGCCGAGCACCGGATCGACCAGGTACTGGCTGCCCAGGTTGGAGGTGAGCACCAGGATGGTGTTGCGGAAGTCGACCGTGCGGCCCTGACCGTCCGTCAGGCGGCCGTCGTCCAGCACTTGCAGGAGGATGTCGAAGACCTCGGGGTGGGCCTTCTCGACCTCGTCCAGCAGCACCACGCTGTAGGGGCGGCGGCGGACGGCCTCGGTGAGCTGGCCGCCCTCCTCGTAGCCGACGTAGCCGGGGGGTGCGCCGACCAGGCGGGCCACGCTGTGCTTCTCGCTGTACTCCGACATGTCGATGCGGACCATGGCCCGCTCGTCGTCGAAGAGGAAGTCGGCGAGCGCCTTGGCGAGTTCGGTCTTGCCGACGCCCGTCGGGCCGAGGAAGAGGAAGGAGCCGGTCGGGCGGTCGGGGTCGGCGATGCCGGCCCGCGAGCGCCGTACCGCGTCCGACACGGCCCGGACGGCCTCGCTCTGGCCGATCAGCCGCTTGCCCAGCTCGTCCTCCATGCGCAGCAGCTTCTGCGTCTCGCCCTCCATCAGGCGCCCGGCCGGAATGCCGGTCCAGGCGGCGACGACGTCGGCGATGTCGTCGGAGCCGACCTCCTCCTTGACCATGGTGTCCCGGGCGACCTCCTCCTCGGCCTCGGAGGCGGCTTCCAACTCCTTCTCCAGCTGCGGGATCTCGCCGTACAGCAGCTTGGCCGCGGTGTCGAAGTCGCCGTCGCGCTGGGCGCGTTCGGCCAGGCCACGCAGGTCGTCCAGCTTCTCCTTCAGCTCGCCGACCCGGTTGAGGGACTGCTTCTCCTTCTCCCAGCGGGCGGTGAGGCCCCGCAGCTCCTCCTCCTTGTCGGCGAGGTCACGGCGCAGCTTCTCCAGGCGTTCGCGGGAGGCCGGGTCGGTCTCCTTGGCGATCGCCAGCTCCTCCATCTTCAACCGGTCGACGGAGCGCTGGAGTTCGTCGATCTCGACGGGAGACGAGTCGATCTCCATGCGGAGGCGGGAGGCCGCCTCGTCGACCAGGTCGATGGCCTTGTCCGGCAGGAAGCGGGAGGTGATGTACCGGTCGGAGAGGCTGGCGGCCGCGACCAGCGCGCTGTCCGCGATCTGCACCTTGTGGTGGGCCTCGTACCGGCCCTTCAGACCGCGCAGGATGGCGATGCTGTCCTCGACGGTCGGCTCGGCGACCAGCACCTGCTGGAAGCGGCGCTCCAGGGCGGGGTCCTTCTCGATCCGCTCCCGGTACTCGTCCAGCGTGGTGGCGCCGACCATGCGCAGCTCGCCGCGGGCCAGCATCGGCTTGAGCATGTTGCCCGCGTCCATGGCGGAGTCCCCGCCGGCGCCGGCGCCCACGACGGTGTGCAGCTCGTCGATGAAGGTGATGACCTGCCCGTCGGAGTCCTTGATCTCGGCGAGCACGGACTTCAGCCGCTCCTCGAACTCGCCGCGGTACTTGGCGCCGGCCACCATCGCGCCGAGGTCGAGGGAGACCAGCCGCTTGTCCTTCAGCGACTCGGGCACGTCCCCCTTCACGATCCGCTGGGCGAGCCCCTCGACCACGGCGGTCTTGCCGACGCCGGGCTCGCCGATGAGGACGGGGTTGTTCTTGGTCCGACGGCTCAGCACCTGCACGACCCGCCGGATCTCCTGGTCCCGCCCGATGACCGGGTCCAGGCGGCCCTCGCGGGCCGCGGCGGTGAAGTCGGTGCCGAACTTCTCCAGGGCCTTGTACTGGCCCTCGGGGTCGGCGGTGGTCACGCGACGTCCTCCCCTGGCCTTCTGGAAGGCCTCCTGCAGCTTCTTCGCGTCGGCGCCCTGGCGCTGGAGCACCTCGCCGGCCGCGCCGCCCTTCGCGGCGATGCCGATCAGCAGGTGCTCGGTGGACAGGTACTCGTCACCGAGCGTCTTCGCCCGCTCGCCGGCGTCCGCGAGCACCGCGAGCAGCTCGCGGTTCGGCTGCGGGGGCGCGACGGTGGAGCCGGTCACGCTGGGCAGCGCCGCGAGCACCCGCTCGGCGCCGGAGCGTACGGCGACCTGGTCGGCCTCGACGGCGGCGAGCAGGTCGGTGATGTTCTCGTTCTCCTGCCCGGCGAGCAGCGCGAGCAGCAGGTGGGCAGGCGTGAGGTCCGCGTGCCCCGCGGTCACGGCCCGGTTGCTGGCCGCGTTGATCGCGTCCCGGCTCCTGTTGGTCAGCTCGGCGTCCACGTTCGCGTTCTCCTCCTCGGCACCGGCGCGCAGGCCGTGTCTCCCGCTGCCTCTCCCACTGCTGACCTCAGCAGCGTACACAAAGTTGAGTCTATTCCACTCAAGGTGAGGTTCGGAGGTTCCGGGTGGGGATTGCAGGTTCCTGCAACCCGGTCGGCGTCGGCTAGGTTGCGGGCCATGCCCACCTACTCCCAGGACCCGGCCACCCCGGACGAGCCGTACCTCGCCTTCTGGCGGGAACGGCACCTGTGCACCCTGACGACGCTGCGCCCCGACGGCAGCCCGCACGTGGTGCCGGTCGGGGTGACGTACGACCCCGAGGCGCGACTGGCCAGGGTGATCACGAGCCGGACGAGCGCGAAGGTGTCCCACGTCCTCGCGGCCGGGGGCGAAGGCGCGCGGGTCGCGGTGTGCCAGGTGGACGGCCGGCGCTGGGCCACGCTGGAGGGCCGGGCGCGGGTGCGCACCGAGCCGGAGCGGGTGGCGGAGGCGGAGCGGCGGTACGCCGAGCGGTACCACCGGAAACCCCGGGCGAACCCTGCCCGGGTGGTGATCGAGATCGAACTGGAGCGGGCGCTCGGGCACGGCTGAAAAAGGGCGGTCACCCGGTTGTTTTTCAGCCACTGCGAAATCGCTCGCACACCCGAAATATCGCCACAAACTGCAGCGGCGTCACCGTGTTCAGGTCACGGTGACGCCGCTGCGGGGGGAAGCACCTGAGCGATCTTTTACGACGGGGGAATCGCGTCAGGCACTGCGGGGGGTGGCCGAAATGGTCCTTACATCCGAAACATCCGGTTCTGCCAGCCGGTGGTCTCGTTGGTCCAGATTCACAAAGATCATGCCGTATCGGATGGCACACCGGACCGGCTGCGGCGCCCCGCGGGGCTTGCGCAGGCACCGGTAGGCCCTGACATCCTCGTCGTCGTCCCTGGTGACGACGACCGGCTCGCCGAACACCGTCACCATCAACGAGTCACCACTGTGGGGGATGGCGGTGACCAGGTCGATGAAGTGCCAGCCCGAGCGATAGGCCGTGGCCATTTCGCGTCGGAAGGAGCGGTCGTCGGGTGGAGTGGTCACGTCAGCTCCACGCGGTGTCGTCTGGGAAGGCGGCAGCGGTGCCCGTGTCGGTCTGGTCTGTTTTGGCCGTGATAGACCAAGCGGTGTCCGCTCGCACGTCACCCTTCGCGCCAGAGAGGCCACTCAGCGATCCGAAGGCCACAACGGCGGAGAAGGCGGCGACAAGTATCGAGCGAAGCATTCTCTTTCGCATAGTCGGCTTCGTCCTCACTTGAAAGTCCCCTCTTCCCCCGTCGAACAAGACGATGGCTCATTCGGGCACGTCATGGCCACACAATCAGTGCATCATGTTCCTGCATGTTCAGGACCCTGGGGGGTGGAGATTTGGTGACGAATCGCATTAAAGAGACACATCCCCATGCCTTGACGGATCTGTGCGAGGCAGGCAGCCGCCTCTACGCGAACGCGCTGCGCACGGGACGTGTCGCCCGCGCAGACGTCGAGATCGCCCCCTGTCTGATGCAGTTCGACCTGCTCCATCCCGACCCCGACGACCCGAACTGGCTGCGGCCGGTCCCCGCGTCGGTCGCCCTGGCCCAGCGGCTCAACCCCCTCGAGCGCGAAATCACCGAGCGCCGGAAGTTGTCAACCGAACTTGCTGAGGCGTTCGAGCCGTTCATGGCCCTCAGCGCCCAGGAGACCACATCCACGCACTCCGTCACTGTGCTGGAAGGTCTCGACCGGATCAACGCGGCACTCGACCTTGCCACGGCCCAGTGCCAGAACGAGGTCCTCACGGTCCAGCCGAGCCACCGCCACCCCGAGCGCAGGCTCGTCGAAGCGCTCGACCGTGACAAGCCGTTGATCGAGCGGGGAGTCCGGATCCGGACCCTCTACCAGCACACCGCCAGGTACAGCCCCGAACGGCTGGCCTGGGTGGACCAGTTCGCCAGCGGCAAGGTGGAGTACCGCACCATCGACGAACTGGTGGAGCGGCTCATCATCTGCGACGAGACCGTGGCGTTCATCCCCATCCGGGACGACCGTCAGGTGGCCCTGGAACTCCGCCACCCCGGCCTGGTCAGCTACCTGATCAAAGTGTTCGAGTTCATGTGGAACCGCGCGGTACCGCTGAACGCCGGCGCTCCCTACGAGACGGCCCCCGACGGCATCACCGACATCCAGCACTCCATCGCCAAGCTCCTCGTCGAGGGCCATGTCGACGAGGCCATCGCGCGCCGCCTGGGCATGAACGTGCGCACCTGCCGGGCCCACATCGCCAAGCTCGCCCAGGCCCTCGGCAGCGGCAGCCGGGCACAGCTCGGATTCCTCATAGCGCAGTCAGGGATCCTGAACCAGGAGCACTGAGGAGGGATCCTGCGTTGACCGGACAGGCGCACAGCCACGACGCGGAGGAGTTGTGCGAGGCCGGCCGCGAGCTGTACGCGCATGCCCTGCGAGAAGGCCGGATACCGGCGAGGGACACGGCCGCGGCTCCGTGCCTGGTCGACTCCGGACTGCTGCACCCTGCCCTCGACGACGCGGATCTGCTGGAGCCGGTCGCCCCCGTCGCCGCCCTGAACCGGATGCTGCGCGGCTCCCGGGCCCGGATCGCGGACGAGCACCGCCGCGAGGACCGGCTGGTGGAGCAGTTCGAGCCGCTGCTGCGGACGGGCGGACCGCGGGCCGCCGGCGCCCAGACCCCCATGCTGCGCCTGCACAGCGGCACCCAGCGGATCAACCGGGCCATCACCGAGGCCATGGCCGAGGCGCGCCAGGAGGTTCTGGCCGTGCAGCCGCACACCGGCCTCGCCGGTCCGCGCGGCGAGGCCGCCCATGACGTCGCCTACGACCGCGACCAGCAGCTGCTCGACCGCGGCGGCCGTATCCGCACCCTCTTCCAGCACACCGTGGTCCATCTGCCGGCGGTCCACGCCCACAACGAGCGGCTCGTCGGCGACATCGAGGCCCGCTGCCTGGACGAGCTGACCGACCGGCTCCTCGTCATGGACCGCACGGTGGCCTTCGTCCCGGCCGGCGACGACGGCAGGCTCGCCCTGGAGGTACGCCACCCCGCGCTGGTCACGTACTTCGCGACCACCTTCGACCGGCTGTGGCGGCTGGCGACGCCGATGTACCCGCAGCCGGTCCGGCGCCCCACCCTGAACGGCGTCACGCCCCGGCAGCGCGCCATCGCCCGGCTGCTGATCGAGGGACACACCGATGCCGTGATAGCGGACCGCCTCGGCATGAACATCCGCACCGCCCGCGTCCACATCGGCAAACTCGCCGCGACCCTCGGCAGCGAGAGCCGGGCCCAACTCGGCTTCCTGATAGCGGGGTCCGGAATACTCGAGCTGGAAGAGGCGGCCCGGTGAACCATCGCGAGCACGGGATCGAGGAGCTGTGCGAGGCGGGCGCCAAGCGGTACGAGCAGGCGCTGCGGGAGGGCCGTATCGGCGCGGCGGACGCGGCGGACGCCCCCTGTCTGACCGACCTCGGTCTGCTGCACCCGGCCCTGGAGGACCCGGACCTGCTGGAGCCGGTCGCCCCCGCGGCCGCCCTGCACCGGCTGCTCAGCAGCTCGGCGGCGCGCGTCGCCGACGAACGGCGGCGGGAGGAGCGGCTGGTGGAGCAGTTCGAGCCGCTGCTGCGGATCGGCCCGCCGCACGCCACGGGCCCCGCGCCGGACAGTCCGGTGCTACGGCTGCACAGCGGCACCGAGCGGATCAACCGGGCCATCACCGAGGCCATGGCCGAGGCCACCGAGGAGGTTCTCACCATCCAGCCGCACGCCGGGCTCACCGGCCCGCGCGGCGAGGCCGCCGCGGCGGCCGCCCTCGCCCGCGACCAGACGGTGCTGGACCGCGGTGCCCGGATGCGCGGCCTCTACCACCACAGCCTGCGCCATCTGCCCGTCGTGTACGCCGGCTTCGAGCGGCTGCGGGGCGACATCGTGACCCGGGGTCTCGACGAACTGCCGGACCGGCTGGTCGTCATCGACCGCGCGGTGGCGTTCGTGCCGGCCGGCGACGACGGCCGGATCGCCCTGGAGGTGCGCCACCCGGCCCTGCTCACGTACTTCGTCACGGTCTTCGACCGGCTGTGGCGGCTGGCCACCCCGATGTACCCGGAGGCCGTCCAGCGCCCCTCTCTCAACGGCATCACCGCGCGCCAACGCGCCATCGCCGCCCTCCTCGTGGAGGGCCACACCGACACCGCCATCGCCGACCGCCTCGGCATGAACGTCCGCACCGCCCGCGTCCACATCGCCAGGCTCGCCGCCGCCCTCGGCAGCGAGAGCCGCGCCCAGCTCGGCTACCTCATCGCACGCTCGGGGATTCTTGACCAGGAACCCTGAGCGCGCCGGGCGCGTCCGGCGGGCCGGCCTGCGGGGGCCTGTCCAGACCCACCTGTGCGATGCGTACGCCCAGTTGGGTACGGCTGGCCGCGCCCAGGGTGTCCGAGAGTCGGGCGATATGGGCCCGGCAGGTGCGCACACTGATACCGAGCCGCTCGGCGATCACCGCGTCCTGGTGGCCCTCCGCGAGCAGCGCGGCGATGGACCGCTCGCGGTGCGAGATGCCCTCGATGCCGGTGTCCGGCAGCGGGGCGGTCAGCGGCAGCGCGAGGCGCCACAGCCGCTCGAAGACCGTGACGAAGTACTCGACCAGGGCCGGGTGGCGCAGCTCCAGGGCCATCGTGCGCTCGGTGTTGGCGGGGATGAAGGCGACCGTGCGGTCGAAGAGGATCAGCCGGTCGATGACCTCGTCCAGGGTCCGGGCCTCCACCGCGTCACCCATCAGCTCCAGGTAGTTGAGCAGCCCCTGCCCGTGCCGGGCCACATGCGTGTACAGGTCGCGCATGCGCACACCCCGGCCGCGCAGCGCCAGCGCCCGGTGCAGTCCCTCGGTCAGCTCGGCCTCGCGCCGGATGCCGCCGGGCTGCACGGTGAGCACCTCCGTGGTGCACGCCTCGGTCGCCTCGTCCATCGCGGCCTGGATGCGGGAGAGCCCGTCCAGCACCCGGATGGCCGTGCCCTCAACCGGTGCCGACAGCGCCTGCAGCTGCCGGCCCAGACCGGCGTACCACTCGAACGCGGACACCGCCGAGCCCACCCGCCGCTGGCTCTCCCTGACCTCGTCGTAGACCCCGCGCAGCAGCCGGGTCATGACCTCCTGCGGGGAGGTAGGCACCAGCCAGTCCATGTCGTCGGGATCCGGGTGCAGCAGGGCCAGTTCCAGCAGGCAGGGCACCGGCTCCGCGTCCGTGCGCGGCACCCGTCCCCGTCGTACGGCCCGGGAATACACGCGATCCCCGGCCCCGCACAGTCGGTCGGCACCGTGTGGATGCTGCTCCGCCCCGTGCCCGGCCATCGCCCATTCCACCCCCGGTTTGCTGCCACTTCCGCAGCGCAACTATGCGCGGCCGGGACCGGGTCCGCAACACGGCTCTCTCTGCCGTGCACGCCGTTATGGGCTCTTTTGCGGTGGTATCGTCCGGCCTCCGCCCGTCGCATTGCAACAAGCTGACGGTGGTGGGGCACAGGTCACCACGGCATCGTTGATCTCGCTTCCCCCGGGTGCAGCCTCACCCGGAGTGGTCCCGGTCGGACTCCCCCCGTTCGGCCGGGACCGCCGTATCGCGTCCACGGGGGTGGCGCGATGCGGGAGGGCCGCTCAGCATGTGACGCGGCGAGCAGCCGCAGACCTTCCGGCTCTCGCCGCGTCATGTGCGCCCTGGTCCGGGCCTTACTTCAGGCCGATCGCCGCGCAGGCCGCCTTGTACTTGGCGGTGCAGATCTCGCCGACGGTGTAGATCCCGTCGGAGATGACCGTGTCCTTGATCTTGCTCTTGGTCAGGGCGCTCACCTGGACCAGCTTGGACGGGATCTTCTTCTCGGTGGGGCTGTCGACCTTGTCCTGGGTCAGGGCGTCGAACTGGATGTCCTTGCCCTGCACCTTGGTGACGGCCATCTGGGCGGCGGCCTCGGCCTCGTCCGGGTAGGACTTGTAGACGCTCATGTACTGCTCGCCGGCGACGACCCGCTGCACCGCGTCCAGTTCGGCGTCCTGGCCGGTGATCGGGGGCAGGCTGGTGACACCGGCCGCCTTCAGCGCCTTGATGACACCGCCCGCCATGCCGTCGTTGGCGGCGTAGACCCCGGCGATGTTGCTCTTGCCGATCTTGTTGATCGCCTCGGTCATTTCGGCCTCGGCGTTCTCCGGCTTCCAGTCCTTGGTGTCGAAGGTATCCGCGATCGTCACCTTGCCGTTCAGCTCGGAGAGCGCCCCCTGCTTGAACTGCTTGGCGTTCGGGTCGGTGGGCGAGCCGTTCACCATGACGACCTTGTCGGAGGTGTCGGCGTTCGAGCCCAGCGCCTCCAGCAGCGAACGGCCCTGCACCTCGCCGACCAGCTCGTTGTCGAAGGAGATGTACGCGTCGATCGGGCCCTCGGCCAGGCGGTCGTAGGCGATGACCGGAATGCCCGCGTCCTTGGCCTTCTTCACGTCGCCGGAGATGGCGTGCGCGTCGACCGCGTCGAGCAGGATGATGTCGACCTTGTCGCTGATCATCTGCTGCATCTGCTCGGACTGCCGGGCGGCGTCCGCGTCGGCGTTGGCGTAGCTGACCTTGCCCTTCTTGTGGGTCAGCTCCTCGACCTTGTCCTTGATGATGGGGTAGTCGAACTTGTCGTAGCGGGTGTTCGCCTTCTCCGGGAGCAGCAGGCCGATGGTGACGTCGTCGCCCTTCGTCGGGCTCGCGCTCGCACCGTCCCCCGTCGCGTTCAGCACGCCGCAGCCGGCGAGCGAGAGGGTCATCGTGGATGCGGCCACGGAGATGGCTATACGACGCATTCGAGGGCTCACTTCAGGTGCGTTCCGGACAAGGGCGCTGCATGACGGCCCAGGTGTCTCAAAAGACAACGCGGAGGGCACACCCGGCGTCAAGCGGAACTACTTAACGAGTGCGCAACAGCACGCTCTGCTGTCCCTGTGAAGGAGGAGCGGAATCACCTCCAAACCGTCTTTACGGACCCTCCACCCAAAGGGAGTTCACGGGCAGGCAAAGATCAGTACAACCAACTCCAAACCTCACGAGTCGTGATCACCGGCGGCCTGCGCCGCCTCCCCGACTCGACCAGAGGATCGAATGAACCCAGCCAGACGCGCGATGGCGGCAGCCGTCGCGCTCTCCGCCGTCGGCAGCGCGCTGAGCGCCCTCGCGACCCCCGCCTCCGCGGCGACGAGCTGCGCCTCACCGCCGTACACCCGCATGTTCTACGCGAACACCACCTTCTCGGGCGCACCGAAGAAAACCGACTGCGACGGCGCCGTCGACCAGAACTGGGGCACGGGCGCTCCCGCCACCGGCCTGCCCAAGGACAACTTCGGCGTCCGCTGGACCGTGACCCGGGACTTCGGCTCCGGCGGCCCCTTCTCCCTCCCGGTCGCCGTCCAGGACGGCATCCGCGTGTACCTCGACGGCGTGCGCAAGGTCGACCTGTGGAAGAACGTCTCCTCCACGGTCAAGAAGACCGCCGACATCACCGTCCCCTCCGGCAAGCACACCCTCCGCGTCGACTACGTCAACTGGACCGGCACCGCCAACGTCTCCTTCACCTACCAGCCCCGCACCTCGGCCACCGTCGACAAGGTCAAGCCCCTGACCCCGACAGGCACTTCGGCCTCTTACGACAGCACCACCGGCAAGGCCGGTCTGACCTGGGCGAAGAACAAGGAGATGGACCTCGCGGGGTATCGCGTCTACCGGCGCCCGAAGGGGTCCGCGTTCGGCAGCAGGCCGCTCGCGGCAGCCACCGCCACCTCCTACACCGATGTGCCACCGAAGACCGGCGAGACCTACTACTACGAGATCCGCGCCTACGACAGAGCCGGCAACGAGTCGACGGGCACCGCGGACCAGGGGGTGACGACCCCTGACAAGACCCCGCCCGCCGCGCCGACCGGGCTGCACGCCAGGGTGACCGCGGGATCCGTGAGCCTGACCTGGGACACGGCCGACGCCACACACACGTACCGCCTCTACCGCGCGACCGCGCCCGAGGGACCCTTCACACGGATCGCCGACGCACTGGACAGCGCCTCGTACCGCGATACCTCGGCCGACATCCACCTGCGCCAGTACTACCGCGCAACAGCCTCCGATGCCGCCGGCAACGAGTCCGCCCCGTCCGCGACGGCCGACACGGGTGTGCCGGACACGACCCCGCCCGCCCAGGTCACCGGCGTGACGGCGGAGGGAACTACGGCCGGCAACGCGGTGCGCTGGCAGTCCTCCGCCGACGCCGAGCATTACGAGGTGTGGGCTGCGCCCGACGGCGGGGAGGACCCCGACGGCCCGACCACGGCCTTCGGTGCCTCCTACAACGACGGGACGGCGACCGCCGGTACCGCCGTCACGTACCGCGTCCAAGCCGTCGACTCCTACGGGAACCTCTCCCCCGTGTCCGAACCGATGACCACGATCCGGCCTGCTCCGGGCGGATCGGCGGCCCCCACAGGCGTGACGGGTACCCCGCGCGACAGCTCGACCGACATCGCCTGGGACCACCCGCCGGACGGTAACCCGTACGGCTACCGCGTCTACCGCCGCACCACCGCCTCCGCCGCCTGGCTCCGGCTCGGCGACTCGGCGACCACGGCCAACCGCTTCTCCGACACCGAGGCGATGGACGGGGCCGCCGACTACTACGTGGTCGCGCTCGACGCGCAGGGCCACGAGTCCACGCCCTCCGCCGTCGTCACGGTGCACCGGGAGACCCCGGCAACGCAGACCGCACCCGCGCCGCCGACGATCGAACTGTCCGCCCCGTACACCGAGTGCACGGCCGACGACTGTGCTCCCCACGGCGGTACCGGCGTTCCGCTCACCGTGACGCTGAAGCAGGACCGGCTGGTCAGCGGCTACACCTACCGCTTCACGAACGACGGCAGGGGCTACCGGACAACCGACCGGCCGACGATCACCTGGACGCCGCCGAGCCCCGGCTTCTACGTCTTCGATGTACGGACCGTGGACCGCTACGGCCGCCCCGGCCCGTTCACCAGCATCAGCTTCAAGGTCGGGTGACCCACAGACGAAAAGCGAAAGGGGCCCGGAATCCGGGCCCCTTTCGCACAGGCACACGTCAGTCCGAGGACTGCTGCCGCTTCGGCCGCCACACCACGAGCGCGCTGGTCTGCTGGACCTCCTGGTACGGGACCAGGTCGCGGCGGTAGGACGCGTGGACCGCGGCCTCGCGCTGCTGCATCGCAGCCGCCGCACCGTCCAGGGCCGCCTCCATCTCCGCGACGCGGGACTGGAGCGCGGCGACCTGGTTCTCCAGTTCGATGATCCGCTTGATGCCGGCCAGGTTGATGCCCTCGTCCTGCGACAACGCCTGCACCTGGCGGAGCAGTTCGATGTCGCGGGCCGAGTAGCGGCGGCCCCGCCCGGCGGTGCGGTCGGGAGAGACCAGGCCCAGGCGGTCGTACTGGCGCAGCGTCTGCGGGTGGAGTCCGGAGAGCTGGGCCGCCACCGAGATGACGTAGACCGGGGTCTCTTCGGTCAGTTCATACGGGTTACGCCGACGGCCGGGTGTGTCCATGGGGCTCTCAATCTCCCTTCGCGGCCTCGAACAGCTCCGCCCGCGGGTCCTCGCCCGCGGTCGCCTCGCGATACGCCTCCAGTGCGTCACGAGCCTTCCCCGAGAGGTCCTTGGGAACACTCACCTCCACGGTGACCAGCAGGTCGCCGCGGGTGCCGTCCTTGCGGACCGCGCCCTTGCCCCGGGCGCGCATGGTGCGACCGTTGGGCGTGCCGGGCGGCAGCTTCAGGGTGACGGCGGGGCCGCCGAGGGTCGGGACCCGGACCTCGCCGCCGAGGGCCGCCTCGGCGAACGTCACCGGCACGGTGACGGTGAGGTTGTCGCCCTTGCGCCCGAACACCGGATGCTCGCCGACGTGCACGACCACGTACAGGTCGCCCGCCGGGCCGCCGCGCTCGCCGGGGGCACCCTTGCCGCGCAGCCGGATCCGCTGCCCGTCCGTGACCCCGGCCGGGATCCGGACCTGCATCGTGCGGGACGACTTGGCGCGGCCGCTGCCCTTGCACTCCAGGCAGGGGTGCTCGGCGATCAGGCCGCGGCCCTTGCAGTCCGGGCAGGGGTCGGTCAGCGAGAAGCCGCCGCCCGAGCCCCGGGCGACCTGCCCGGTGCCGACACAGGTCGGGCACACGCGCGGGGTGCCGTTCTTGTCGCCGGTGCCGGAGCAGGCCTTGCACGGTGCCTGGGAGGACATCCTGAGGGGCACCGTGGCGCCCTCGATGGCCTCCGTGAAGCTCAGCGTGACCTCGGACTCGATGTCCTGGCCGCGCCGCGGCTGGGTGCGGGTGCCCGTGGCGCCACCGCGGTTGAACAGGCCCCCGAAGACGTCACCGATTCCGCCGCCGAAGCCGCCTCCGCTCTGGGTGTTGCCCCCGAAGAGGTCACCCAGGTCGAAGTTGAAGTTGCCGCCGCCGGCGCCCGGCCCGGGGCGGAAGCCTCCGTTGCCGAACAGGGCGCGAGCCTCGTCGTACTCCTTGCGCTTCTTGGCGTCACCGAGGACGTCGTTCGCCTCGGAGATCTCCTTGAAGCGCTCCTCGGCCTTGGCGTTGCCCTTGTTGGCGTCCGGGTGGAACTCGCGGGCGAGCTTCCGGTACGCCTTCTTGATCTCGGCCTCGGTGGCGTCCTTGGGGACGCCGAGGACCTTGTAGAAGTCCTTCTCGATGAAGTCCTTGGTGCTCATCCCCGACGCCCCTCCTTCCTGTCTTCAGTGATTACGTCAGCCCTCCTCCGGGCCACCGTTCTCCTTGTCGTCGGCCGGGACCGCCTCGGTCTGCTCCTCGGCGCCGTCGGCCTTGACGGTCTGCGCGCCGGGCTGCGGCTCGGCGACGGCCACCCGCGCGGGGCGGATGGTGCGCTCGCCGATGCGATACCCGGGCTGCAGGATGGCCACGCACGTCGTCTCGGTGACGTCCGGCGCGTAGCTGTGCATCAGGGCCTCGTGGATCGTCGGGTCGAAGGGCTCACCCTCCTTGCCGAACTGCTGCAGGCCCATCTTGGCCGCGACGGTCTCCAGCGACTCGGCCACCGACTTGAAGCCGCCGACCAGTTCGCCGTGTTCCCGCGCGCGGCCGATGTCGTCGAGCACGGGAAGAAGCTCGGTCAGGAGGTTCGCGATGGCGATCTCCCGGACCGCGACCCGGTCACGCTCGACGCGGCGGCGGTAGTTCTGGTACTCGGCCTGGAGGCGCTGGAGGTCCAGCGTGCGCTCGTTCAGTGCCGTGCGCACCTGGTCCAGCTGGGCCACCAGACCCACGTCTGCTGCTACGTCCCCGGCCGGGGCCGCCCCCTCTTCGGGAGCGGCCTTCGACTCGGCGTCTTCGGGGGTCGCGCCGGAGGGGACGTCGGGCTTCTCCTCGAAGCCCGGGGTCTCCTCCGTCACGCGGCACCGTCCTTGCGCTCGTCGTCCACGATCTCGGCGTCGACCACGTCGTCGTCGGGGGCCTTGGCCCCACCGGCGGTGGCACCCTCGGGGCCGCCCGCGGCCTGCGCGCCCTGGGCGTCGGCGTACATGGCCTGGCCCAGCTTCTGGGAGACGGCCGCGACCTTCTCCGTGGCGGTGCGGATCTCGGCGGTGTCCTCGCCCTTGAGCGCGGCCTTCAGCTCCTCGACGGAGCCCTCGACCTCGGTCTTGATCTCGCCCGGGACCTTGTCCTCGTTGTCCTTGAGGAACTTCTCCGTCTGGTAGACGAGCTGCTCGCCCTGGTTGCGGGTCTCGGCGGCCTCGCGGCGGGCGTGGTCCTCCTCCGCGTACTTCTCGGCCTCCTGGCGCATCCGGTCGACCTCGTCCTTCGGCAGCGAGGAGCCGCCGGTGACGGTCATCTTCTGCTCCTTGCCCGTGCCCAGGTCCTTGGCGGTCACGTGCATGATGCCGTTGGCGTCGATGTCGAAGGCGACCTCGATCTGCGGAACACCGCGCGGGGCCGGCGGCAGACCGGTCAGCTCGAACATCCCGAGCTTCTTGTTGTACGCCGCGATCTCGCGCTCGCCCTGGTAGACCTGGATCTGCACGGACGGCTGGTTGTCCTCGGCGGTGGTGAAGATCTCGGACCGCTTGGTCGGGATCGTCGTGTTCCGCTCGATGAGCTTCGTCATGATGCCGCCCTTGGTCTCGATGCCGAGGGACAGCGGGGTCACGTCGAGGAGCAGGACGTCCTTGACCTCACCCTTGAGGACACCGGCCTGCAGGGCGGCGCCGATGGCGACGACCTCGTCCGGGTTGACGCCCTTGTTGGCGTCCTTGCCGCCGGTCAGCTCGCGGACGAGCTCGGCGACGGCGGGCATACGGGTGGAGCCGCCGACGAGGACGACGTGGTCGATCTCGTTGATCGAGATGCCGGCGTCCTTGATGACGTTGTGGAACGGCGTCTTGCAGCGCTCCAGCAGGTCGGCCGTCAGCTGCTGGAACTGAGCCCGGGTGAGCTTCTCGTCCAGGTGCAGCGGGCCCTCGGCGGAGGCGGTGATGTACGGCAGGTTGATCGAGGTCTCGGTGGAGGAAGACAGCTCGATCTTGGCCTTCTCGGCGGCCTCGCGGAGGCGCTGGAGGGCCATCTTGTCCTTGGACAGGTCCACACCGTGGCCGGACTGGAACTGCTTGACCAGGTAGTCCACGACGCGCTGGTCCCAGTCGTCACCACCGAGGTGGTTGTCACCGTTGGTGGCCTTCACCTCGACGACGCCGTCGCCGATCTCCAGGAGGGACACGTCGAAGGTGCCGCCACCGAGGTCGAAGACGAGGATCGTCTGGTCGTCCTTGTCGAGGCCGTACGCGAGCGCGGCCGCGGTGGGCTCGTTGACGATGCGCAGGACGTTCAGACCGGCGATCTCGCCGGCCTCCTTCGTCGCCTGGCGCTCGGAGTCGTTGAAGTAGGCCGGGACGGTGATGACCGCGTCCGTGACCTTCTCGCCCAGGTAGGACTCGGCGTCGCGCTTCAGCTTCTGCAGGATGAACGCGGACATCTGCTGCGGGTTGAAGACCTTGCCGTCGAGCTCGATCTTCCAGTCCGTGCCCATGTGGCGCTTCACGGAGCGGATGGTCCGGTCCACGTTGGTGACCGCCTGGCGCTTGGCGACCTCGCCGACAAGCACTTCACCGTTCTTCGCGAAGGCGACGACGGACGGCGTGGTCCTGGCACCCTCGGCGTTGGTGATGACGGTGGGCTCGCCGCCTTCGAGAACGCTGACGACGGAGTTAGTCGTGCCCAGGTCGATGCCGACCGCACGTGCCATGGTTGATTCCTCCAGCTGACTTGAGTGGAACAGGCTCAAGTGTGCATGAGGAGATTCACCCGGTCAACAGACCTGAGTCGGACGGGCTCAACTCTTATCCGTTCCTTACACGCAACTGGCCGCTGACCTGCGTGGACACATCTCGCCGGGTCGACTGGACAGGGATGCGAAGGAGTACGAGAACGACGAGGACCACCCCGCCGACCACCCACAGCGCAGCCCCCTCACCCGTCCATCCGGCGTGCACGAGCACCCCCACGAGCACGGAGGAGAAGGCGCCGGCACCCAGCAGCACGACGGCGCCCGGTGGCGTGAGCCCGAGCCGCCGCAGCCGGTGCGCGAGATGGTCCGGGCCGCGCCTGAGCAGCGGCCTGCGCGCCGCCCCGCGCGCGAGGACCACGAGCAGGAAGTCGGCGGCGGCGACGGCACCGAGGCAGAGCAGCACGCCCGCGGTCGGCCCCAGGTCGTACCCCGCGCGCGTGAAGACGGCGGCCGAGGAGAGCAGGAAGCCGGTGAACAGCGATCCGCAGGCCCCCATGCCGACCCGCGCGGGATGCCAGTTGTGCATCAGGAACCCGGTGAGGGCGGCGGCGAAGACGCTGAGCAGCACGGCCAGCCCGTCCATCAGCTCGGCGGCCGCACAGGCCCCCACCCCGAAGGCGGTGATCACCCCGACGGTGCCCGCGAGCCCGTCGGCGTGATCGAGCCCCTTGAAGGCGAGGGAGGCCACGACGATCCACCCCACGGCCAGGATCCCGCCCCAGATGCCCGTCTCGTCGTACGGCACCACGAAAGCCGCCGCCACCGCCGTACCGGCGACCAGCACCCGTGCCCGCAGCCGCCACACGTCGGCGACCAGGCCCAGCAGGGCGACCCCGGCGCCGGCGGCGAGCAGTTCCCCGACCCCGTCCCCGAGCGGGGCGACCCGCGTCCGCTCACCCGCCCAGGCCACCAGACAGGTGACCGCCACGACGGCCACCCCGCCGACCGCCGGCAAGGGGCGCTGCCGTCTCCGGTCGACGATGCCCGCACGCAGGCCGGGCACCCGGAGCAGCGCCGCGAGCACGGCGGTGAGGAGGAGGGCGGCGGAGGCCGCGGCGATCCCGTAGAGCACGGATCTAAATTAGGGGCGAAGGTAGCAATTTGGTACGAGTAACACGTTCAGATCTTATTCGGATCTTAAGGCAAGCCTCAGCGACGCAGATCACCGCACGCCCGGCTACAGTGCGATCGGGGATGCGGGTAGTCTCAGACGGACTGATTAAGTTACCGCTTAGTAATCTCCCTCGCAGGCCCGAGGAGCCCCGAAATGCAACTCGCCGCGATCATCGTGTCGCTGGTTCTGATCGTGGTTGGCGTGGCCCTGTTCTCCCGCGCCATCCTTCAGATCTTCAACTTCATGCGGCTCGGCCAGAGCGTGCCCGCAGGCACCCGCACCGACGAGCCCGTGCAGCGCACCGTCACCGTGGCACGGGAGTTCCTCGGCCACACCCGGATGAACCGCTGGGGCATCGTCGGTGTCGCGCACTGGTTCGTGGCAGTGGGCTTCTTCACGCTGCTGCTGACGATCGTCAACGCCATCGGCCAGCTGTTCCAGGCCGACTGGATCCTGCCGATCCTCGGCGACTGGGCGCCGTACAACGTCTTCGTCGAGTTCATCGGCACGATGACGATCCTCGGCATCGCGGTCCTGATCGTGATCCGCCAGCTGAGCAAGCCGAACAAGCCGGGCCGCAAGTCCCGCTTCGCCGGCTCCAACTTCGGCCAGGCGTACTTCGTCGAGACCGTCATCCTCGTCGTCGGCGTCTGCATCTTCATGCTGCACGCGCTCGAGGGCGCCCAGCACCACGTGGACGGCTACGAGGCCTCGTTCTTCATCTCGTACCCGGTGGTGTCGTGGCTGGAGGGCATGGACCTCTCCACGCTCCAGAACCTCACCTACTTCTTCGCCGGCCTGAAGATCGCCACCTCGTTCATCTGGATGATCACGGTCGCGCTGAAGACCGACATGGGCGTGGCCTGGCACCGCTTCCTGGCCTTCCCCAACATCTGGTTCAAGCGCAACGCCAAGGGCGAGACGGCGCTGGGCGCACTGCTCCCGATGACCTCCGGCGGCAAGGCGATCGACTTCACCGACCCCGGTGACGACGACGTCTTCGGCGTCTCCCAGGTCGAGCAGTTCTCCTGGAAGGGCCTTCTCGACTTCTCCACCTGCACCGAGTGCGGCCGCTGCCAGTCGCAGTGCCCCGCCTGGAACACGGGCAAGCCGCTCTCCCCGAAGCTGCTGATCATGTCCCTGCGGGACCACGCGCACGCCAAGGCGCCGTACCTGCTGGCCGGCGGCGGCAAGACCATGGAGGGCGAGGAGAAGGCGTCGGAGGAGCAGCTGGCAGGCGTGCCCGCGGCCGCTCTCGCCGAGGCCGAGCGCCCGCTGATCGGCACCGCCGAGGAGAACGGCGTCATCGACCCGGACGTCCTGTGGTCCTGCACCACCTGCGGCGCCTGCGTCGAGCAGTGCCCCGTGGACATCGAGCACGTCGACCACAT
Organism: Streptomyces sp. NPDC005728; assembly: GCF_040630895.1. Classification (NCBI taxonomy): domain Bacteria; kingdom Bacillati; phylum Actinomycetota; class Actinomycetes; order Kitasatosporales; family Streptomycetaceae; genus Streptomyces; species Streptomyces sp. NPDC005728. The sequence goes on along the minus strand of NZ_JBEXYL010000004.1, from coordinate 197,204 downwards.
CGTCGACATGCGCCGCTACCAGGTCATGATCGAGAGCGCCTTCCCCTCCGAGGCGGGCACGATGCTCAAGAACCTGGAGAAGAAGGGCAACCCCTGGGGCCTGGCCAAGAAGCAGCGCCTGGAGTGGACCAAGGAGGTCGACTTCGAGGTCCCGGTCGTCGGCAAGGACATCGAGGACCTCACCGAGGTCGAGTACCTGTACTGGGTCGGCTGCGCCGGCGCCCTCGAGGACCGTGCCAAGAAGACGACGAAGGCCTTCGCCGAGCTGCTCCACATCGCGGGCGTGAAGTTCGCGATCATGGGCGGCGACGAGAAGTGCACCGGTGACTCCGCGCGCCGCCTGGGCAACGAGCCCCTCTTCCAGGAACTCGGCATGGAGAACGTCGCGGCCCTCAACATGGCCTTCGGCGAGGACGACGAGGACGAGTCGACCAAGAAGCCGAAGTCGGCGAAGAAGATCGTCGCGACCTGCCCGCACTGCCTCAACACGATCGGCAACGAGTACCCGCAGCTCGGCGGCGACTACGAGGTCATCCACCACACCCAGCTGCTCCAGCACCTCGTGGACGAGGGCAAGCTGATCCCGGTGACCCCGGTCGAGGGCATCATCACCTACCACGACCCGTGCTACCTGGGCCGCCACAACAAGATCTACACGCCCCCGCGCGAGATCATCGGCAAGGTCCCGGGCCTGCGCAACGAGGAGATGCACCGCCACAAGGAGCGCGGCTTCTGCTGCGGCGCCGGTGGTGCCCGGATGTGGATGGAGGAGCGGATCGGCAAGCGCATCAACAACGAGCGCGTCGACGAGGCCCTCTCCCTCAACCCCGACATCGTCTCGACGGCCTGCCCCTTCTGCCTCGTGATGCTCACGGACTCCGTGAACGGCAAGAAGAACGACGGCAAGGCCAAGGAGTCCATCCAGGTCGTGGACGTCGCCCAGCTGCTCCTCGACTCCGTCAGGACGCCGGTCGACCCGGCGGGCGAGGCGGCGGCCGAGAGCGAGCCCGAACCGGAGCCGGTGAAGTAACGGCCCCCGGAAGGCCGGCAGCGACCGGCCTCTGAGAACCGACGGCGCCCCCTGACCCGCACAGGCAGGGGGCGCCGTCGTGTGCGCTCAGCGGGCTGCGCTGCCCCGTCGCCGTGCCGTCACCGTGCCGTCGCCGTGCCGGGGGGTGCGGGGTGCCACCACCCGGGCCAACCGCGGCGCCCCGCGCTACACCATCCGGTGGCTTATCCCGCCGCAACGTTATCCATGTCACCGTTTTTTCCTATTCATTCCACTATCCAGCTCTTGGTGCTGACAAGTCGTCAGGAGCCCCTGCACCAGGTCAAGGAGAGTGGAGAACGATGACGACATCGCCACGATGGCGATCTGTCCTGGCGTCAGCCGCCATGACTGCCGCGCTGGCCGCAGCCGCGCTGACGAGCGCGGCCACCGCCTACGCCCAGGACCCCACCACCCCCCACCCGCCGTCCCCGAAGGGCCCCGCCCACCCGGGACACCCGGCCAAGGCGGCATACCCGGAGCGCCCGGCCGAGGCGGCGTACCCGGAGCACCCGGCCAAGGCCGCCTACCCCGAGCACCCGGCCAAGGCGGCGTACCCGGCCAAGCCCGCAAACCCCGAGCGCCCGACCAAGGCCGCGTACCCGGACCACCCGGCCAAGCCGGCAAACCCCGAACGCCCGACCAAGGCCGCGTACCCGGACCACCCGGCCAAGCCGGCAAACCCCGAACGCCCGGCCAAGGCCGCCTATCCGGACCACCCGGCCAAGCCGGAGTACCCGGGGCACCCGGCAAAGCCCGAATACCCAGGGCGCCCCGCCAAGCCCGAGCACCCGGCCAAGCCGGCCTACCCCGAACACCCCGCGAAACCCGAACACCCGGCGAAACCCGCATACCCCGAACACCCGGCGAAACCCGAACACCCCGCCAAGCCGGCGTACCCCGAACACCCGGCAAAGCCCGCGTACCCCGAGCACCCCGCCAAGCCGGCTTATCCCGAACGCCCGGCCAAGCCCGCATACCCCGAACACCCCGCGAAACCCGCCTACCCGGAACACCCGGTCAAGCCCGCGTACCCGGCCAAGCCCGTGCGCCCGCAGTACCCAAACAAGCCCGCATACCCGGCCAAGCCCGCTCACCCGCAGTACCCGGCCAAGCCGACCTACCCCGAGCACCCGACGAAGCCCGCGTACCCGGAACGCCCGGCCAAGCCCGCTTATCCGCAGTACCCGACGAAGCCCGCTCACCCGCAGTACCCGGCCAAGCCGGCCTACCCCGAGCACCCGGCAAAGCCCGCGTACCCGCAGTACCCGACGAAGCCCGTCCGCCCGCAGTACCCGAGCAAGCCCGCGTACCCGGCCAAGCCCGCATACCCGAGCAAGCCCGTCTACCCCGCCAAACCGGCCTACCCCGAGCGCCCCGCCAAGCCCGCCTACCCGGCCAAGCCCGCATACCCGAGCAAGCCCGTCTACCCCGCCAAGCCGGCCTACCCCGAGCGCCCGGCCAAGCCCGCCTACCCGGCCAAGCCCGCATACCCGAGCAAGCCCGTCTACCCCGCCAAGCCGGCCTACCCCGAGC